>NZ_JBEZFT010000072.1:0-36023 GCF_040649595.1 Kribbella sp. NPDC048915
GTGGGTTCACCCACGGTGTTGTGGGTTCCTGACCCGTGTGAAGGGTACGGAACCCACAACACGATGGGTGAACCCACCGTGTTGTGGAAACCCGGTAGCGCCGACGACCACGCCACCACCCCCACGCCGTACCACTACCCCGCGTGTTGGGGGTTCTTCGTCGGTACACGAGCAGAGAACCCCAACTGGCGCGGATATCCGGGGGTGAGCCGCGCTGGGGCACCCGTTCTCGGTTCCATCACCGCCTACGACCATCGAGAATCCAGACCAGGCCGTGCGTCAATCATCTAGGAGGATTTTCCCGCGGATGCGCCGGCGCCTGAGGACGTGGGGACGTGGTGCTGCGGGCGTGAACGTGCGGGACGGCGGCGCACGCGGGCGCACCGGCGTGGGAACGGGCGTGGGTGAGAGCGGGCGGCTACGGGCGCGGGGCGAGGGGTGGCGGGATTGCCGCTCGGCGTTCGCCACTCGCCCCCTCGCCGCGCGCCCCTCGGCCCTCGCCGCTCGCCCCACGTCCCTCGCGCCTCGACGCTCGCCCCAGGTCGTTCGCGCCACGTCCCTCGCGCCTCGACGCTCGCCCCAGGTCGTTCGCGCCACGTCCCTCGCGCCTCGACGCTCGCCCCAGGTCGTTCGCGCCACGTCCCTCGTGCCTCGACGCTCGCCCCACGTGGCTCGCCCCAGGTCGTTCGCGCCTCGGGCCTTGCCTTGAGCGTCTCGCCGCTCGAGTGGGTGTTCAGTTGGTGCGGGTTCGCTTGGGGAGGATGAGGGAGCGCAGTCTCGCCAGCAGGAGGTCGAAGTCGTCGAGCAGGTCGGATGCCTCCGTGGTGCCTCGGCTGAGGTACCAGCGCCAGGACGGCGGCAGCATCCGCGCCCGCCAGCGTTTCCGGGCGGGGGCCTGCGACCACAAGGCGTCGCGTACGGCGGCAGCGTCGTCGCGCAGGTCCAGTTCGGGGTTCGCGGAGTCGGCGTACCGCAGGGCTTCGATCCCGCGGGCGAGGCGGCGTGCGGCCGGATGGATTTCCTCGGGCAGCACGGTCGTCAGCCACTGGCCGGTCTGTCGCGGTGTCGAGATGTCGGACCAGTCGAGCCCGAGATCGCGGGACGTGTCCCGGATCTCCGCCCACAATCCTTCGGCCCCGGCCCGTCCGGGCGGCTGCAGGAACCGGCGCCGCCGGGTCAGGCTCCGGATCAGCCACGGCACGCACAGCAACAGGACGACGCCGAGGCTGCCGAAGATGATCTTCGCGCCGCCGTTGGTGAACCAGTTGCCGGTGTCAACGATCGCGACGCCGCTGTCGTCCGGGAGGTTCGGGTCCTGGTTCGGCCGGGAGATGCCCGGCGACTCCTTCTCGCCCGGCGTCGTGGGCGCGGTGCTCGGTGCGGTGGTCGGGGTGGTCGGGTCCTCGCTGGCGGCGACCGTCCAGTCCGGGGTGGTCGCGACCCGGGCGGACGGGGTCGGCTCGAAGCGGACCCAGCCGACGCCCTGGAAGTACAGCTCCGGCCAGGCGTGCATGTCGTGCATCTTGACGGTGTACTCGCCGTCCTTGCCGGCCGTACCGGGCAGGAAGCCGATGCCGACGCGGGACGGGATCCCGACGATCCGCGCCATCAGTGCCATTCCGGTGGCGAACTGCTCGCAGTACCCCTCCCGGTTGACCAGCAGGAAGTCCCGCAGCGCAGCCATGCCGCTGCCCTTGGAGTTCTGCGTGCTGTAGGTGAAGGCGCCGCTGCGGAACCAGTTCTGGATCAGCACGGCGGCCTCGAACTTGTTGTCCTTCGCCCCGGCGGTGACCTCGTACGCCTTGTCCTTGATCGACTGCGGCGTACGGCGTGGCACGGTCATCGTGTACTGGTCCGGGGCGCCGGTGGTGATCGAGTCGTGCAGCTGCTCCGGTGTCGGCTTCAGGTCGTACGCGCTCAGCTTGTACTTCTTGCCGCCGATGATCGAGCCGTTCGACGAGACGACGTCGAGCGCGCCGGTGTCGTACCGCCAGTCACGCTTGAGCGAGATCGAGCGCAGCGGGTACGGGACCGGGACGAACTGCGAACGGAACTGGCGGGTGACGTCGATCTCCATCGAGGTCTGCGGCACCTTGGACAGGTCGCCGGTGTAGCCCGGCGGCGCGACCAGGTCGCCGCCGTCGAGCTTCTGCCCGGGGGACCGCGGGGCGATCCGCCAGATGTTGCCGTCGAACTGGTCCAGCGCGGTAAGCCGCAGGTACGAACCGCCGGCCGGGCCGCCTTTGTACGTGAGCGCCACGACGTTGTCGCCGCGCTTGAGGTTCTTGCCCATGTCGAGCATCGGGTCGGTCGACGAGATGCTCGCGCCGACCCCGGAGCCGCTGGCTCCGCCGGCCAGACCGTTGCCAATGACACCTTCCGGCAGGGCGGGCAGCAACGCGGGCACCAGCGCGGCGATCGCGACCACGGACAGACCGATCCGGCGGCCGGCCTGACCGAGCGCAGACGCCTCGATGGGTTCGGCGGCGTCCAGATGCGAGACGCCCGAGATCCGGCGGCCCCAGCGACTGAGCCGGCTGCGGCCCTCGGCGGACAGCAGCATGATGTACCCGATTGCGGGCGGGATGAACAGCAGCCACGGCAGCCCGCCGTGCACCGTCGCCGCCGGCACCGTGTACATGACCAGCAGCAGCAACCCGGCCCACGCGGCCTGCCGCAGCTGGACCGCGATGATGTGGATCAGCAACCCGGTCGCCGAGATCACGGACACCGCGAACAGGGTCAGGTGCGAGTCCTGGGGGAGCGGCGCGCTGAAGCGGTTGATCGAGTCCATCGCGTCGACCATCTGCGCGTTGAACTCGAGCGCCGTCGCCTTCAGCGGCAACAGACCGAACTTCATCGTGCCGTGCAGGAAGAACAGCGACAGCAGTTCCACCAGCAGCACGAGCTGAACGATCGGTACGACGATCCGCGGGGTCCGCAGGTTCTGCAACAAGACGCCCGCGCCGGTGACCAGCGCGCACACGAACGCGCTGATGAACAGGAACGGCCCCGAGAACACCGGCGCGAGGACCAACGCCCCCAGCACCGTCGCACCCCAGGCAGCGATCGAGAGTCTGACGTGGCCGGTCATCGGGCCTCCCGTTCTGGACTGAGGAGCGGAGCGACGAGGCGAGAACGGGAGTCACCGCCCGATGCCCCGTCGCGCCGGAGGCGTGCCATCGATGCAGTCATGCGATGCGTCCGCTCCTTAGTCCCAAGCCGGACCACACGGTTGGCAGATGGTCGCCGCGGCTCACTCTGGCGACTCGCCAGCCGTTGCGTCGCAGCTCGTTCTCGGTGGCGTCCGCGGCCGCGGTGAGCCGGGCCGCCTTCTCGGGCTCGGCGCCGACCGCCCAGCCGGCCGCGTCGAGCACCAGCGCGACACCGGTCGCCTGACTCGTCCGCCACCGGTTCAGCGCGGTGATGTCCTCACTGCTGCAGGCACCGAGGATGGCGATCACCAGGCTCGGCTCCTGGGCATGCCGGTCGACGGTGAGCAGCGGTCCGAGGTCGGCGTACTTGTGCTCCTCGACGGTCGCGCACTCGGTCAGCAGTTGCTGCTCGGTGAGCGGCTGGTGCACCGCGGCGGACGTACGGCGGGTGATCGCGTTCAGTGTGGTCGGCCCGCCGAGCATCGTGGTGACGTATCCGCGCCGCGTCCGGTCGATGCCGATCGAGGCGGCCGCGCTGACCGCCCACTCGAGGCTCGACGACGGGCCGTGCCCGTGGTGCGAGATCGTCCGCGCGTCCAGGAACAGCGAGCAACGGCTCTGCCAGGGCTGCTCCTCGCGGCGGACCATCAGCTCACCGCGCCGCGCGGTCGACCGCCAGTGCACCCGGCGCAGGTCGTCGCCGTCGCGGTACTCGCGGACGGTCGCGTCTTCCTCACCGGCCGACGCGATCGCGCGGGGGCGGTTCTCACCCGAGCCGGCCCGGTCGGCCCCGAGCCGTACTTCGGGCAGTTTGTAGACCCGCGGCGTGACCAGCAGGTGCTGGCTGCGGGTGAACGTCCGCGTGGTCTCGACCAGCCCGAACGGGTCGGCCACGGTCAGCATCAACGGTCCGACCTGGAACATCCCGCGGACGTCGGACTTCACCGTGTAGGTCACGGTACGGCGCCAGTTCGGGCTGACCCGGTCGACGACGAACCGCGGGCGGTGACCCAGTACATAAGGAATACGGTCCTCGAGCAGCAGCAGCCCGGCGGGCATCCGGCCCTGATTGCTGAGCGCCAGCTCCACGGTCGCCGGCGCCCCGACCGGCACCTGATCCGGCGCGAGGCTGCGGCGCACCTGCAACCGCAGCCGCGTCCGGCCGACCACGAGGGCGGCGACCACCGGCAGCGCGGCCAGCAGGATGCCGACCCGCAGCAGGTCCTTCTGGCCGAGCAGGAGTGCGCACAGCGAGGCCGTGATCCCGGCCGCGACAAACGCCCGCCCTCGGGTGGTCAGTCCGCGCAGTGCCTGCCGCATGCCTCAGTCCCGACGGGTGCGGGGCAGCGGCACGCTCGCCACCAGCCCGTTGATGATGTCGGCCGCACCGCGCCCACCGAGATGCGCTTCGGCCGCGGGCAGGACCCGGTGCGCGAGCACCGGTGCCGCGAGTTCCTGGATGTCGTCGGGCAGCACGAATTCCCGCGAGTCCAGCGCTGCCGCCGCGCGGGCTGCCCGAATCAGGTGCAGGGTCGCGCGCGGGCTGGCGCCGAGCCGGAGCTCCTGCGAGCGGCGGGTCGCGCCGACCAGCGCCACGGCGTACTCCTTCACCGATTCCGACACGTGTACCGACTGGACGGTCTTCACCAGGCGGAGGATCTGCTGCCCGTCGGTCACCGGCTGCAGGTTGAGCAGCGGGTCGTCGGCCGCGTGGCCGTCCAGCATCCGCAGCTCGGCGGCCGGCTCCGGGTACCCCATCGAGACCCGCGCCATGAACCGGTCGCGCTGCGCCTCGGGCAGCGGGTACGTGCCTTCCATCTCGATCGGGTTCTGCGTCGCGATCACCATGAACGGCGCCTCGAGCTGGTACGTCGTGGTGTCGACGGTGACCTGCCGCTCTTCCATGGACTCCAGCAGCGCGGCCTGCGTCTTCGGCGAGGCGCGGTTGATCTCGTCACCCACCACGATGTTCGCGAACACCGCGCCGGGCTTGAACTCGAAGTCCCGGATCTCCTGGTTGAACACCGAGACGCCGGTGATGTCGGACGGCAGCAGGTCCGGTGTGAACTGGATCCGTCGCACGCTGCAGTCGATCGACTTCGCCAGCGCCTTGGCCAGCATCGTCTTGCCGACGCCCGGCACGTCCTCGATCAGCAGATGACCCTCGGCCAGCAGGACCGTCACCGCGACCTCGACGACGTCGGGCTTGCCCTCGATCACCTGTTCCATGGCCCGGCGGACACGGCCCGCCACCTCGGACAGCTCGTCGAAGTCTCCGGCTCCTGCCAGCGGCGAGCTGGTGGCGGTGGTGCTCACTCTGTGTCCTCCCCATTCGTTGACTGCCGACACATTCTGTCCCGCGGTGGGGGCCGGGCCTAGGGTCGCGGGGTTTTCGTTACCTGGCGTTTCGGTGTCCATCGGCGCATGACCTCACGGCGGTCGGAAAAGTCTTCCCCCCAGCGTACGGGCGGGAGTAGTGGAGTGCGGGGCGTACGACGTCGGGAACCGCTGTCTGGTTCACGGATCAGGACCCCGAACAGTTCAGGTTCCGCCGCCGCGGCTGCCGCCTACCGGTCTACTCCACTTCCCTCCAGTTCCCTCCAGGTCTGCGTCACACCGTTTCCTCCACTTCCCTCCACGCCGTTCGCTCCACCCGGCCGCTCCACAACGCTCCACCGCGCTCAACCACCGCTCAGGCACCGCCCTCCAGCACGCTCTACCGCCGCTCCGCAGCGCCCGATTCGCGCCGTGCGACGCCGACCGCTGAGCCGGCAGCGACACGCTGGCGGCGAGCGTGAATTCACGCGGCACGGGGGCGTAAACGGGCGGAAGTTGGTTGACGGTGGTGGAAAGTGGAGTAAGGTGGAGCGCAGTGGAACTGAAGTGGTGGAAGCACTCGCCCAGTCGGAGGGTCCGCAACGGGGAGGTGGAGCGTGTTCCTCGGAACGCACTTCCCCAAGCTCGACGACAAGGGGCGGCTGTTTCTGCCGGCGAAGTTCCGGGACGAGCTGGCCGACGGCCTGGTGATCACCCGCGGACAGGAGCGGTCGCTGTCCGTGTGGCCGGAGCGTGAGTTCGTCCAGCTGACCGAGCAGTTGAAGCAGGCCCCGATCACCAACAAGGGTGCGCGGGACTACCTACGGATGTTGTTCGCCGGCGCCTCCAACGAGATGCCGGACAAGCAGGGCCGGGTCACCATCCCGCCGATGCTGCGCGACTATGCGTCACTGGATCGCGACTGTGTCGTCATCGGGGCGATGAATCGGGTGGAGATCTGGAACACGGAGAACTGGAACCGGTACTCCGCGGAGCAGGAACAGGCATTCGCCGACCTGTCCGAGGAAGTACTGCCAGGCATCTTCTGAACCACCAGCTGAACAGTGGGCGAGGACTGGGACGCACCGACCGTCCGGTGAGATCACGGGTCCGACTTCCGACCTGAGGTGTTGGCGTCACTTCCCCGGCGCCAAGACCAGCAGGTACTTCCCCGGAAGGCGTACCCGCGATCTGACCGGACGGTCCTGTCTAAGCACCACACGAGACCTGCGGGGGCAAGGTCGTCCCCGCGGCGACGGGAAGGGTCGAGATGGCTGCGGAGCGGCATGTGCCGGTGATGCTGGAGCGCGTGGTCGCGCTGCTGGCGCCGGCACTCACGCGTCCCGGTGCGGTCGTCGTCGACGCCACCCTCGGCCTCGGCGGTCACTCCGAGGCGTTCCTGCGGCAGTTCCCCGACGTCCGGCTGATCGGTTTCGACCGGGACCCGAACGCGTTGCGGCTGGCGGGGGAGCGACTCGCTGCCTTCGAGGACCGGATCACGCTCGTGCACGCGGTGTACGACCAGTTGCCGCGCGCGCTGACCGACCTCGACGTACCGGCGATCGACGGCATCCTGTTCGACCTCGGTGTCTCGTCGATGCAGCTGGACGAGGCCGAGCGCGGCTTCGCCTACGCGCAGGACGCGCCGCTGGACATGCGGATGGACCCGACCGGCCCGCTCACGGCCGCCGACATCGTCAACACCTACAGCGCGGCCGACCTGGCCCGGATCCTGTTCCAGTACGGCGAGGAGAAGTTCGCCCGCCGGATCGCCGACCGGATCGTCCGTGACCGCGAGCAGGAGCCGTTCACGACCAGCGCGCGCCTGTCCGAGCTGGTCCGCAACGCGATCCCGCAGGCCGCGCGGCGGACCGGGGGACACCCGGCCAAGCGCACCTTCCAGGCGTTGCGGATCGAGGTGAACGGCGAGCTCGACGTTCTCCGGCGAGCGCTGCCCGCGGCCCTCGGTGCGCTCGCGCTGCACGGCCGGATCGTTGTCATGAGCTACCACTCGCTGGAGGACCGGATCACCAAGCAGATCTTCGCCGCCGCGACGAAGTCCGACGTACCGGACGATCTGCCGGTGATCCCGGCCGGACACGAACCGTACTTGAAGCTACTGACCCGGGGCGCCGAACGGCCGACCGAGGAGGAGGTCGCGGCGAACCCGCGCGCCGCCTCCGCTCGCGTGCGTGCGGCCGAGCGGATCCGGGAGAAGGGACTGGTGGCCTGATGAGCACTGTCTTCAGCCCGCAGAAGGCGCGGGTGACGCCGGTCCCGGCCAAGAAGTCGCAGCCCCGCCTGCGGGTGGTGTACGGCGCGCCGTTCCGGCCGCCGCGGATGCCGTTCGTCATCTTCGTGGTGTCGCTGCTCGCCGCCGGACTGGTCGGCCTGTTGCTGCTCAACACCGAGCTGCAGAGCGGTACGTTCCGCATCACGGCGCTGAGTTCCCAGGCGGATCAGTTGCGTGACCAGCAGGAGCAGCTCGAGAAGCAGGTCCGGACCCTGGAGTCGCCGCAGCACCTGTCCGACCGGGCGCTGCGGATGGGCATGGTGCCGAACCCGAACCCGGTGTTCCTGCGGTTGTCCGACGGCCGCGTGCTCGGCGTACCGGCCGAGGGCAAGGCGGGCGCCGGCGCGGCGATGTTCGGACCGGATGCGACCGCCAAGCCGTCGGTGCAGCCGACCACCCCGCTGAAGCCGGTGACGCCGGTGACGCCGGTGCAGCCCGGGACCACGACCACCGGCACGACGAACCCGACCACGACGAAGCCGGGTACGACGACCAACCAGACGACGACGAAGCCGGATACGACGACGCCGGGTACGACGGGCACCACGAAGCCCGGGACCACCAAGCCGCCGGCCGGGACCACCGCGCCGGCCACGACGAAGAAGCCTGCCACGACCACACGGGGATGATCGGATGACGGACCGACGGGGAGACGAGCCGCCGCCACGCAAGCGTGGTGGCACTTCGGGCCGGGACAAGGACCCGGCCCGCAAGGCTCAACCCCGTCGTCCGTCCGCTACGGACCGTGGCCGCGCGGTACCGCCGCGCCCCGAGTCCACTCGCGAACGCCTGCTCCGCAAGGCCCGCGAGGAACAGCAGCGCGCCGACGCCGCGGCCACACCCCGCCCCACCAAGAAGGCGCCGGCCAAGAAGGCACCGGCGAAGAAGGCAGCAGCGAAGCCGGCGGCCGGTACGGCGGACGCGCGCAAGCAGACCGCCGCGCCGGGAGCCGCGAAGAAGACCGCGCCGAAGAAGACCGCGGCGAAGAAGACCGCGGCGAAGAGGACCGCGGCTCGGAGCGCGGGCCCCGCGACGGGTCGGCGGCCGGTCAAGAAGTCCGCGAAGCGGCCGCCGCAGAACCGGCCCCGGCCGCGGCCGAAGAAGCGCAAGGTGAAGAAGCCGCCGCGCACGCTGCGGCTCGGCCGCCCGACGCTGCGGCTGCGGATGACGCTCGGCGTGATGGCGTTCGTGCTGTCGCTGTTCGCCGGCCGGCTCGTGCTGCTCCAGGGTGTCGACCCGGACAGCTACGCGCAGGCGGCGGCCACCGAGAACGCCCGTACCTACCTGCTGCCCGCGAACCGCGGCGCGATCACCGACCGCAACGGTGTCGAGCTCGCGGTCACGGAGGACGCGGTCGCGATCGTCGCCGATCCGCAGCAGACGAAGCCGGTCGCGCAGCAGCTCACCGCGATTCTGGCCCCGAAACTGACCGGGACGACGTCTGCGAAGCTGCTCGCCGCGCTGACCGGCAAGGGCCGCTACACGCGGCTCGCGCGGTGGGTCAGCCCGACCGTGTGGAGTTCGATCCAGGCGGAGATCAAGGCCGCGAACAAGTCCATCGCCGAGCAGAACAAGGGCCTGCCCAAGGAGCAGCAGGCGCCGCTGCTGATCGGCCTGTACACCGAGCAGGACCCGATCCGCAGCCACCCGAACGGCAGCATCGCGGCCACCCTGGTCGGGGTCACCGGCGACGACGGCAAGGGCCAGTCCGGACTGGAGTACGGCCTGGACCAGAAACTGGCCGGCAAGAACGGCGAGGCGATTTACGAGGTCGATGCCAAGGGCAACAAGATCCCGAATGCGAACCACACCGTGCAGGAGCCGAAGCCGGGCCTCGGCGTCCAGCTGACCCTGGACACCGATCTGCAGTACTTCGCCGAGAAGCGGATCGAGGACACGGTCAAGCAGTACAAGGCGAGTGCCGGCACCGTGGTCGTGATGGACGTGAAGTCCGGTGAGCTGATGGCGCTGGCGAACTACCCCTCGTTCGACCCGAACAAGCCCTACACCCCGGCCGACCTGAAGAACCCGGCGCTGGAGCGCAGCTTCGAGCCGGGCAGTGTGCAGAAGGTGGTCACGATGGCCGCGTTGGCCGACGCCGGCCTGATCGACCTGAACACCAAGCTGAAGGTGCCCGGCAGCATCGACGTGCAGCGCCGGACGATCAAGGACCACTGGCCGCACGGCACGCTGAACCTGACCATCTCCGGCGTGATCGCGAAGTCGTCGAACGTCGGCACGATCGTGGCCGCGCAGAAGATGCCGATCGCGCAGTTCGTGAAGTACCTGCACGACTTCGGCTTCGGTGAGCCGACCGGGCTGAACTTCCCGGGGGAGACCAAGGGCCGGCTGGCGCCGGGCGACGAGTGGCCGGAGATCACCCGGTCGAACGTCGCCTTCGGCCAGGGCCTGTCGGTGAACGCGGTCCAGGAGGCGGCCGCGGTGAACGCGGTCGCGAACGGCGGCGTGTACGTACCGCCGAAACTGGTCCGCAACTACGTCGACGCGAACGGCACCCTGATCCCGAACGAGACCGCGCCGCCGCGCCGGGTGGTGAGCGAGAAGGCGGCCAAGGAGGTCACCACGATGATGGAGGCGGTGACCGCGAAGAAGGGCACCGCGCCGCAGGCGGCGATCGACGGGTACCTGGTGGCCGGCAAGACCGGGACCGCGCAGCAGGTGGTGCCCGGCACCGGGAAATACGGCGCCTGGGCGACTTCTTTCGCCGGATTCGCCCCGGCCGACAACCCACGGTTCGTGACGTACGTCGTACTGCACGATCCCCAGGGTGCCCGGGGTGGTGGTCTCCAAGGAGGACCGGTGTTCCGAGACGTGATGAGCTACGCGTTGCAGAAGTACGTCGTCCCGCCGACCGGGGCGGCGCAGCCGAACATCCCGCTGACCTGGACAGACAAAGACCGGTGAGCACCAGCCTGGTGACGCAGGGTCAGGTAGGAGTCACAGGGGCCGGAGCGGTAGCCTCAGGGCCCGTGTCCACCCCTACCGCCGCCGGCGGCGCGGTCGCAGCGATCAGGCCACGGCACGTCGTGCCGGTGAGCCTCGCCGACCTCGCGAGCGTCGCCCACTCCCGGATGCCGGCAACGCCGCCGGTGTCCGTGACCGGCGTTTCCCTCGATTCGCGGTCCGTCCTTCCCGGTGACCTGTACGCCGCTCTGCCCGGTGCGATCACGCACGGTGCGGAGTTCGTCGCGAAGGCTCAGCGGGCCGGCGCGCTCGCCGTACTCACCGACCCGGCCGGGCAGGAGCGCGCCGCGGCCACCGGCCTCCCGGTGCTCGTGACCGACCGGCCACGGGATGTCCTTGGTGCGGTCGCGGCGCGGATCTACGGCGAGCCGACCAGCGAGCTGCGGCTGCTCGGGGTGACCGGCACGAACGGCAAGACCACGACCTCCTTCCTGCTCGACTCCGTACTGCGGGAGCTCGGCCCGGCCGCGCTGATCGGGACGGTGCAGACGCGGATCGGCGACGAGGTCGTGAAGAGCGTCCGGACCACCCCGGAGGCCACCGACCTGCAGGCGCTGTTCGCGGTGATGCGGGAGCAGACCGTGCCGTGGTGCTCGATGGAGGTGTCGAGCCACGCGCTCGCGATGCGTCGCGTCGACGGCGCGCGGTTCGCGGTGGCCGGGTTCACCAACCTCACGCAGGACCACCTGGACTTCCACCACACGTTCGAGGAGTACTTCCAGGCGAAGGCCTCGCTGTTCACTCCCGAGCGGTGTGATGTCGCCGTGGTGACGATCGACGACGAGTACGGGCGCCGGCTCGCCGCGCAGACCGTCGTACCGCTGGTGACCGTGTCGACGACCGGTGACGCGGACTGGACGGTCGCCAACCGGCACGTGTCCGAGCACGGCACGACGGTCATCGACATCCAGTGCCCGGGGGAGACGCTGACGGTCGAGATCGGGCTGCCCGGTGACTTCAACGTCGCCAACGCGCTGCTCGCGACCGCGATGCTGCGGCAGCTCGACGTACCCGCCGAGGCGATCGCCGCCGGGCTGCGGACCGCGGCGGTGCCCGGCCGGATGGAGCGGTTCGCTCGGCAGGACGGGCTGGCGGTGATCGTGGACTACGCGCACACGCCGGACGCGATCGCGCTGGCGCTCCGGGCCGCCCGCGGCGCGACGAAGGGCCGCCTGTTCGCGGTCGTCGGCTGTGGCGGCGACCGGGACCCGTGGAAGCGGCCCGCGATGGGCGCCGAGGCGGCGAAGGCGGCGGACGTCGTGATCGTCACCGACGACAACCCGCGCGGTGAGGACCCGGCGACGATCCGGGCGGCCGCACTGGCCGGTGCGCGGGACGCCGTACCGGACGCCGACCTGCACGAGATCGGCGACCGTCGGCAGGCGATCGCGTCCGCGATCGAGCTGGCCGGACCGGGCGACACCGTCGTCGTCCTCGGGAAGGGCCACGAGACAGGCCAGGAGGTCGGCGGCGTGATCCATCCGTTCGACGACCGCGAAACCGTGCGTGAGTTGCTGGAGGCAGACCGGTGATCGGAGTCAGTTGCGGCGAGATCGCCGACGCCGTCCGCGGCGAGCTCGTGGGTGCCGAGCCCACGGCCGTCGTCGATGGCGCGGTCGTCATCGACTCGCGGGACGCCGGACCGGGTGGCCTGTTCGTCGCCCTGCCCGGTGAACGCGTCGACGGCCACGACTTCGTCGGTACGGCGACCGAGGCCGGTGTGACCGCCTCGCTCACCACGCGGCCCGTCGAGGGCTGCCCGTGCATCGTCGTCGACGACACGCAGCAGGCCCTCGGCAACCTGGCCCGACTGGTGATGACGAAGCTTCCGGAGCTGACGGTCGTCGCCTTGACCGGGTCGACCGGCAAGACCAGCACGAAGGACCTGATCGGTCAGTTGCTCGGCGCGCACGGCGAGACGGTGTCGCCGGAAGGCTCGTTCAACAACGAGATCGGGCATCCGCTGACCGCGCTCCGGGCGACCGCGTCGACGAAGTACCTGGTCGCCGAAATGGGGGCCCGGCACCGCGGTGACATCACCTACCTGTGCGGCATCACGCCGCCCCGGATCGGCCTGGTCCTGAACGTCGGCACGTCGCACATCGGCGAGTTCGGCAACCAGGACGCCATCGCCGAGGCCAAGGGCGAGCTGATCGAGGCGGTGACCAGCGGAGGCACCGCCGTGCTGAACGCCGACGACCACCGGGTCGCCGGGATGCGGCGCCGCACGAAGGAGAACGTCATCACGTTCGGCGAGGCGCCGGATGCCGACGTCCGCGCCGCCGACGTGAAGCTCGACGCCGAAGGACGGCCCGCCTTCACGCTGCACATCGGCGACTTCAGCGCCGCCGTACAGCTCCAGCTGATCGGCGAGCACTACGTGTCGAACGCGCTGGCCGCCGCCGGGGTCGCGCTCGCGGCCGGGCTGACGCCGGAGCAGGTCGCCGACGGGCTGAACGCCGCGCAGCGGGTGTCCGCGGCGCGGATGGAGCTGACCGAGCGGGCCGACGGTGTGACGATCATCAACGACGCGTTCAACGCGAACCCGGAGTCGACCCGCGCCGCGCTGAAGTCGCTGGTCGCGATCGGCCGGTCCCGCGGCGCCCGGACCTGGGCGGTGCTCGGCGAGATGCTCGAACTCGGCGACACCTCGTCGGACCAGCACGACGCGATCGGCCGGCTGGCCGTCCGGCTGGACGTGAACCGCCTGGTCGTGGTCGGGCCGGGAGCGAAACCGATGCACCTCGGCGCCTCGCTGGAGGGCTCGTGGGGCAACGAGTCGGTGTACGTCGAGACCATCGGAGAAGCGCTGGACCTGCTGCGCGCGGAGCTGCGCGCCGGTGACGTCGTCCTGGTGAAGTCCTCGAAGGCGGCGAAACTCCGCAGCCTCGCCGATGCCCTGCTGGAGGAACAGCAGTGATCTCGATCCTGTTCGGCGGCGCCGTCGCGATGGTGCTGACGCTGCTCGGCACCCGCTGGGCGATCAAGTGGCTGGCCGCCCGCGGCTACGGCCAGGAGATCCGCGACGACGGCGTCAAGTCGCACCAGATCAAGCGCGGTACGCCGACCATGGGCGGCACCGTGTTCATCGTCGCGACGATCGTCGGGTACTTCGCTGCGAAACTGTTCACGATGACGTCGCCGAGTGCCTCCGCGCTGCTGGTGCTGTTCCTGTTCGCCGGGATGGGCGCGGTCGGCTTCCTGGACGACTTCATCAAGATCTTCCGGCAACGCAGCCTCGGCCTGCGATCCAAGGCGAAACTGGCCGGCCAGACGCTGGTCGCGGTGATCTTCGCGGTGCTCGCGCTGCAGTTCCCGGACGAGCGCGGGCAGCGGCCGGCGTCGCCGTTCATCTCGTTCATCCGCGACATCGGCTGGCTCGAACTGCCGGCCATCCTGGTGATCATCTGGATCCTGCTGCTGATCGCCGGGATGTCGAACGGCGTGAACCTCGCCGACGGCCTGGACGGCCTGGCCACCGGCGCGTCGATGATGGTGTTCGGCGCCTACACGCTGATCTGCATCTGGCAGTTCGGGCAGAGCTGCCAGACCGCGCCCGGCACCAAGTGTTACGAGGTGCGAGATCCGCACGACCTCGCGGTGGTGGCGGCCTGTCTGACCGGGGCGCTGTTCGGGTTCCTGTGGTGGAACGCGTCACCGGCCAAGATCTTCATGGGCGACACCGGCTCCCTGGCGCTCGGCGGCGCGCTCGCCGGCATGGCCGTGATGACCCGGACCGAACTGCTGGTGCTGGTGCTCGGCGGGCTGTTCGTGATCATCACCGCCTCGGTGATCCTGCAGGTGGGCTACTTCAAGATCACCAAACAGGCCACCGGGGTCGGTAAACGCCTCTTCCTGATCGCGCCGCTGCACCACCACTTCGAGATGCTCGGCTGGGAACAGGTGAACGTGGTGATCCGCTTCTGGATCATCCAAGGCCTCTGCGTGGTCATCGGCCTCGGAATCTTCTACGCGGAATGGGTTACGGGATGACGCTGGAGAATCGCGCCGACGACGGGTGGGCGACCACGCGGTTCGTGGTGCTCGGGTTCGGTACGGCGGGTTACGCGTGCGCCGACTCGCTGATTCAGGCCGGCGCCGAGCACCTCGTCGTACTGGACGACCGCGACACCGAGGCGCTGCGGGAGAAGGCGCAGATCCTCGAGACGCTCGGCGCGACGATCACGCTCGGCCCGGGCAGTACGCAGGAACTGCCGAAGGACGTCGACGTCGTCGTCACGTCACCCGGCGTACCGCCGCACGCGCCGCTGCTCGCCCAGGCGGCCGAACGCGACGTGCCGATCTGGAGCGAGATCGAGCTCGCGTGGCGGCTGCGCGACCCGCAGAACGCGGCGCCGTGGCTGTGCATCACCGGGACCAACGGCAAGACCACGACCGTGCAGATGCTGACCGCGATGCTGCAGGCGGCCGGCCACCGGGCCGTTGCCGCGGGCAATGTCGGGCTGCCACTGCTCGAGGCCGTCATGGACCCCGAGCCGTACGACGTGATCGCGGTCGAGCTGTCGTCGTACCAGTTGCACTACACGCACTCGATGTCGGCGCACGCGGCCGCCGTACTGAACATCGCGCCCGACCACGTCGACTGGCACGGTTCGCTGGACGCGTACGCGCAGGACAAGGGCCGGATCTTCGAGAACTGCCAGGTCGCCTGCGTGTACAACGTCGCCGACCCGGCCACCGAGCGGCTGGTCGAGGAAGCGGACGTGATCGAGGGCTGCCGCGCGATCGGCTTCACCCTCGGTACGCCGGGACTCTCGATGCTCGGGCTTGTCGACGACCTGCTCGTCGACCGGGCGTTCGTCGAGCAGCGCGCGACCTCGGCGCTGGAGCTGGCTTCGATCAACGACGTCACGCCGCCGGCGCCGCACAACGTGGCGAACGCACTGGCCGCGGCCGCGCTGGCCCGGGCGTTCGGCGTACCGGCGACCGCGATCCGCGACGGGCTGCGTGGTTTCCGTCCGGACAAGCACCGGATCGCCCACGTCGCGGACGTTGCCGGGGTCAACTATGTCGACGACTCCAAGGCCACCAACCCGCATGCCGCCCAGGCCTCGCTGCTCGCCTACGAGCACGTCGTGTGGATCGCCGGCGGGCAGGCGAAGGGCGCGACCTTCGACGAGCTGGTGATCGCGGCACGCGGACGGCTGCGCGGCGTCGTACTGCTCGGACAGGACAAGGCCGTGATCGCCGAAGCACTCGAGCGACACGCACCGGATGTCCCGAGGATCGTCGTCGAGTCAACCGACACTGGTGCCATGGAGATCGTGGTGGGGGAGGCGGCGAAGCTCGCACAGGTGGGTGACACCGTGCTGCTCGCGCCCGGCTGCGCGTCCTGGGACATGTTCGCCAACTACGGAGCCCGCGGCGACGCCTTCGCCGAAGCAGTTCGCTCCCTGACCAACTGATCCGGGGTGGTCGAGTGACGTCGATCGCAGACCAGCCGGACCAGAAGAAGCAGGGCAGCGAGCGCGCGTGGCTCGCGGCGATCAAGGACGTCCTCGACCGCCCGCTGACGTCGTACCACATCGTGCTCGGGGCGACCGGCCTGCTGCTGGTGCTCGGCCTGATGATGGTGCTGTCAGCGTCCAGCGTGCTGTCGCTGCGCGCGAACGGGAACAGCTACACGATCTTCGTCCGGCAGCTGATCTGGGTCGGCGTCGGCCTGCCGATGGCGTACGTCGCCTCGCGGATGACACCGCGGCACTTCCGGATGCTCGCCTACGTCGCGCTGCTCGGGTCGATGTTCCTGCTGGTGCTGACCTACGTCCCGGGCCTCGGCGTCGGCGTCAAGGGCAACACCAACTGGCTGAACCTCGGCGGACCGCTGCAGATCCAGCCGAGCGAGTTCGCCAAGCTCGCGATGGTGATGTGGTGCGCCGACCTGTACGCCCGCAAGGAGAAGCTGCTCACCCAGTGGAAGCATCTGCTGGTGCCGATGGTCCCGGTCTGCGGTCTGGTGATCGCGCTGGTGGTCGGGCAGCACGACCTCGGCACGGCGCTGGTGCTGATGGCGGTGATGATCGGCATGATCTGGATCGTCGGCGCGCCGACCCGGTTGTTCGTCGCGACGATCGTCGTGGTCGGCGCGGTGGCGGCGTACTTCGTCAACGCCGAGAAGTACCGGCTGGAGCGGGTGACGTCGTTCCTGGACCCGTTCGCGGACCCGACCGCGGTCGGCTGGCAGGCGTACCACTCGTTCTATGCGCTGTCGACCGGCGGCTGGTGGGGCGTCGGGATCGGCAACAGCCGGCAGAAATGGGGCAACCTGCCCGAGGCGCACACCGACTTCATCTTCTCGGTGATCGGTGAGGAGCTCGGCCTGGTCGGGTCGCTCACCGTGCTCGCGCTGTTCCTCACGCTGGCCTACGCCGGGGTGCGGATCGCGACCCGCAACACCGAGCCGTTCGTCCGCTACGCGGCCGCCGGGATCACGATCTGGATCATGGCGCAGACGCTGGTCAACCTCGGCGCCGTGATCGGACTGCTACCCATCGTGGGTATCCCGCTCCCGCTGTTGTCGTACGGTGGTTCCGCACTGCTGCCGACGCTGATCGCGGTCGGCATGCTGCTGTCCTTCGCGAAGGCCGAACCCGGCGCGCAGGCCGCCCTCAAAGAGGCCCGGCGACCACGCTTCGGGTGGCTGCCTTCGCGGCGTTGATCGACAAGTGAACTCGCGGGAGCGTTGGAAGCCTTGCCCAGCATTGTCCTGGCCGGTGGCGGTACTGCCGGTCACACCTCACCCCTGATCGCCACTGCCGACGCCCTGCGCCGGATCGACCCGACGGTCGAGATCCTCGCGCTCGGCACCGAGCGCGGCCTCGAGACCCGCGTGGTCCCGGAGGCCGGCTACCGGCTGGAGCTGATCCCGCCGGTGCCGCTGCCGCGCAAGCCCACGCCCGCGCTGCTCGCCGTGCCCGGCAAGATGCTGTCCGCGGTGAGCGCCGCCCGCCGGATCCTGGACGAGGCCAAGGCCGATGTCCTGGTCGGCTTCGGCGGCTATGTGTCCACCCCGGCGTACGTCGCCGCCTGGCGGCGGAAGACGCCGATCGTGGTGCACGAGGGCAACGCCGTACCGGGGATCGCGAACAAGTTCGCTGCCCGGTACTGCACCGAGCACGTGAAGACGTCGTTCCCGGGCAGCGAGCTGCCGCACGCCGAGTACGTCGGGCTGCCGATCCGGCGGGCGATCTCGACCCTCGACCGGGCCGCGCTGCGCGCCGAGGCCCGGCAGTTCTTCGGCCTCGACCCGGACGCGCCGACGCTGTTCGTGACCGGCGGATCACAGGGCGCGCAACGGATCAACGAGGCTGTCTCCGGGGCCGCCGCCGACCTGGCCGCGGCCGGGATCCAGGTGCTGCACGCGATCGGCCCGAAGAACACCCTCGACGTCCCGCAGCACGCTGGACACCCGTACGTCGTGCTGAACTACGTCGACCGGATGGACCTCGCCTACGCCGCCGCCGACCTGGTCGTCTGTCGCTCGGGTGCGAACACGGTCACCGAGGTGTCCGGCGTGGGTCTGCCCGCGATTTACGTCCCGCTGCCGATCGGTAACGGTGAGCAGCGGCTGAACGCCAAACCGGTCGTCGACGCCGGCGGCGGCCTCCTGGTCGACAACGCCGACCTCACTCCGGACTGGATTCGGGCGCACGTGCCGCAACTTCTGCACGACCGCGAGCGTCTGACAGCCATGTCCACTGCTGCGACCGGCGTCATCCGTACCGACGCCGACGACCGATTGGCGCGGATCGTCCTCGATGTGGTGAGGTCTGCTTCGTGATCGTCACCGCTCCTGACACGCTGCTGCCGGCCGAGAAGCTGGGCAGGGTGCACTTCGTCGGAATCGGCGGCGCCGGCATGTCCGGAATCGCCCGGATCATGGCGTCGCGCGGCATCGAGGTGTCCGGTTCGGACGCCAAGGACGGCAAGGTGCTCGCCGCGCTGCGGGCTCTCGGCGCGACCTGCTGGGTCGGCCATGCCGCCGAGCACGTCAAGGACGTCGACACGGTCGTGGTGTCCACCGCGATCCGCGAGACCAACCCCGAGGTGGTCGCCGCCCGTGCGGCCGGGATCCCGATCCTGCCCCGGGCCGCCGCGCTCGCATCGGTGATGGTGGGTCGCCGTACGCTCGCCGTGGCCGGTACGCACGGCAAGACGACC
This sequence comes from Kribbella sp. NPDC048915, assembly GCF_040649595.1. Classification (NCBI taxonomy): domain Bacteria; kingdom Bacillati; phylum Actinomycetota; class Actinomycetes; order Propionibacteriales; family Kribbellaceae; genus Kribbella; species Kribbella sp. NPDC048915. The sequence continues at coordinate 18,931 of NZ_JBEZFT010000072.1, forward strand.
ACCACGTCGATGCTCACGGTCGCGCTGCAGCACTGCGGCGCGGACCCGTCGTACGCGATCGGTGGCAACCTGAACGAGTCCGGGTCGAACGCCCACGACGGCACCGGCGACCTGTTCGTCGCCGAGGCCGACGAGTCCGACAAGTCGTTCCTGACCTACTCGCCCGAGGTGTCGATCGTCACGTCCGTCGAGCCCGACCACCTGGACAACTACGGTGACGAGGCGAGCTACCGGCAGGCGTTCGAGGAGTTCTGCGCACGGGTCCAGCCGGGCGGGTTCATGGTGATCTGCCACGACGACGCCGGCGCCCGCGAGCTGGCGGCGTACGCGCGGGACCGCGGCATCGACGTCCGGACGTACGGCGAGTCCGAGGACGTCGACCTGCACGTCACCGAGCTCACTGCCACCGGCGCCACGCAGTCGTTCGTGCCGGTGTACCGGGGCCGCAAGCTGCCGGTCGTCCGGCTGCAGCAGGCCGGCAAGCACAACGCGCTGAACGCATCGGCGGCGCTCACCGTCGGGCTCGGGCTCGGGTTCTCCGCGGCCGACCTGGCCGAGGGGCTCGCGTCCTTCACCGGGACCGGGCGGCGGTTCGAGTTCAAGGGCCTCGAGGACGGTGTGCGGGTCTTCGACTCCTACGCGCACCACCCGACCGAGCTGACCGCCGATCTGATCGCGGCGCGCCAGGTCGCGGGGGAGGGGCGCGTGATCGCGTGCTTCCAGCCGCACCTGTTCAGCCGGACGCGGATCTTCGCGACCGAGTTCTCCGAGGCGCTGGCGCTGGCCGACGAGGTCGTGGTGATGGACGTGTTCGCGGCCCGCGAGGACCCTGAGCCCGGTGTCACCGGCGCCCTGATCGCCAACCACGTGCCGCTGAAGCCCGAGCAGGTGCGGTTCGAGCCGTCGTGGTCCGCCGTACCACGGCTGGTTGCCGACCTCGCCGAGCCGGGCGACCTGGTCGTCACCCTCGGCGCGGGCGACGTCACCTTGATCGGCCCGGAAGTCGTTGGATTACTGGCAGAACGAGCCGCCACCCGCGAGTCTGCACCGGAGGCAGCCCCCGCTGTGGTGAAGTAAAAGCGTGGGGTACGGGAAATGAGCCAGAGCGCTGATCTGGCTCGGGCTCAGCAGCGGTTCGCGCGCCGGCAACGGCTGGTGCGCTGGCGCAGCTGGCTGCCGTGGGCGGTCGGCGGCCTCCTGGTCGCGCTGGCCGGTGTGGTCGTCTGGCTCTTCTACTACTCCACGGCCTTCGCGGTCTCCGGGGTCCGGATCAGCGGCGCCGACACGGTGCCGGTGGCAACGATCGAGGAGGTCGCGGCGGCACCGATCGGCACGCCGCTGGTCAAGGTCGACCTGCGGTCGATCGCGGACCGGGTGCGGACGATCCCGGCGGTCGCGGACGCGCAGGTCACCCGGGCCTGGCCGCGCAAGGTCGTGATCGTGGTCACCGAGCGGGTACCGGTCGTCGTGGTCACCGACGGCGCGCGGTACGAACTGGTCGACGCGACCGGTACGGCGTACCGCACGGTGCCGGACCGGCCGGACGGCCTGCCGGAGGCGAAAGTGACCGGGGTCCGGCGCGAGGTCACGATCCATTCGGTGGTGACCGTTTCGGCCGCCCTGCCGGAGACGTTAAGGGCGCAGGTGGGATCGATTTCGGCGGCGTCGCCGGACTCGATCACCCTCAACCTCGACTCCGGGGTGAAGGTCGTGTGGGGCAGTTCCGATGACAGTGAGCGCAAGGCCGAGGTACTCAGCGTGCTGATGAAGCGGCAGGCGAAGGTGTACGACGTCTCGGCGCCCGATCTCCCTGTCACCAAAGGGGAAAAACGATGACGAGGCACGGCGGCGGACAATGTGGTCCGTTGCGGCGAGGCGCTTGGATTTTGGCCGGAAGCGTCCCGTATCGTGCGGCGTGATCCACAGTTGACATAACTCTAAGCATCCACTTGAGGTTCAGTCTTTTCGCTGGACAACGGGAAAGCAACGAGGCGAGAGGCGCGGACGTGGCGGCACCGCAGAACTACCTGGCACTCATCAAGGTCGTCGGCATCGGCGGAGGCGGCGTCAACGCTGTCAACCGGATGATCGAGCACGGTCTGAAGGGCGTTGAGTTCATCGCCATCAACACCGACGCGCAGGCGCTGCTGATGAGCGACGCGGACGTGAAGCTCGACATCGGCCGCGAGGAGACCCGCGGCCTCGGCGCCGGCGCGAACCCGGCGATCGGGCAGAAGGCCGCCGAGGACCACGCCGAGGAGATCGAGGAGGCGCTCAAGGGCGCCGACATGGTCTTCGTCACCGCCGGCGAGGGCGGCGGCACCGGCACCGGCGGCGCGCCCGTGGTGGCGCGGATCGCGCGGTCGCTCGGCGCGTTGACCATCGGTGTGGTGACCCGGCCGTTCTCGTTCGAGGGCAAGCGCCGCGCGACCCAGGCCGAAGACGGGATCAGCACCCTCCGCGAGGAGGTCGACACGCTGATCGTGATCCCGAACGACCGGTTGCTGACGATCTCCGACCGCGCTGTGTCGGTGCTGGACGCCTTCAAGCAGGCCGACCAGGTGCTGCTGCAAGGTGTTTCCGGCATCACCGACCTGATCACCACGCCCGGTCTGATCAACGTGGACTTCGCCGACGTCAAGGCGGTGATGTCCAACGCCGGCTCGGCGCTGATGGGCATCGGCTCGTCCCGCGGCGAGGACCGCGCGGTCGCGGCCGCCGAGGCGGCCATCTCCTCACCGTTGCTCGAGGCAAGTATCGAGGGCGCGCACGGCGTGCTGCTGTCGATCGCGGGCGGCTCCGACCTGGGCCTGTTCGAGATCAACGAGGCGGCCCAACTGGTGTCGGAGTCCGCGCACTCGGACGCGAACATCATCTTCGGCGCGGTCATCGACGACGCGCTCGGCGACGAGGTCCGGGTCACGGTGATCGCGGCCGGCTTCGACGGCGGGATGCCGAAGCGGCGCGAACAGGCGATGAACCAGGCCCGGCCGCAGTCCACGCGGCAGACCAACCAGGGCTACTCGGCCCCGATGTCCAGCGGCGGGTCGCAGTTCGGTGGTTCGCAGGGTGGTTCGCCCCAGGGTGGATCACAGGGCGGTTCGCAGTTTGGGTCGCAGGGCGGCGCTCAGAGTGGCTCGCAGTTCGGGTCGCAGGGCGGCGCTCCGGCTGGGTCGCAGGGCGGTGCTCAGGGCGCGGGTCCTGGTGGTGCGTCGGCCGCTGGTGGCGTCGGCGGTGCTGGTGGTGCCGGTGATGCTGGCGGCCAGGGTGGACAGCAGGCCGGGCAGCCGGTCACCTCCCAGGGCAACCAGCCTGCCGGGGCCTACACGCCCCCCAACCACCTGCAGCCGAGCGTGAGCGGCCCACCCGGCCCCGGCACCAGCGTCGGCAATGGCCAGTCGGGTACGGCCGCCTCAGGCCAGACCCCCCAGGCCCAGCAGGGTGCTGCCCCCGCGGACGACACCGTCCCGGTCCCAGCCCCGACCGAGCCGCGCGTAGGCACCACCAACTCCGCCCGCCCGCAAGCCGGCGACGGCGTCCGCACGGTCCAGTCTGGCCAGCAGTCGGCCCAACCGGCCCCGCATACCCCCGCCTCTCCGTCCACCCAGCACTCCTGGCCCACCCACGGCCCCAGCAACACAACCTCCGGCGCAGGCACCAGCAACCAGCCCAACCGCCCCAAGAAGCAAGAACCCGAAGAAGACCTGGACATCCCCGACTTCCTGAAGTAACTCGGCCGGAACTCACCGCGAGCACCCACCCGAGCAACTCCAGCCCCAAGCGCCCACCCGGCCCCCGGCTCGGTGGGCGCTCCCCATTTCCCCAACCCCCACGCCCCTCCGCGCCGCCTCCTTCCGCGCCCGTCTTCTTCCGCGCCCGGCCTCCCGCGCCCGCCCTTCTGCGCCCGGCCGTCCGCGCGGCGGGGCTCCTGTGCGGCGGGTTCACCCATCGCGTTCTGAGTTCCTGAATCGTCTGACCCGCATCCACGAGAACCCACTTTGTGCACCAGATCCGCACGCGGCGGGCGGTTTTGTACGGATCTCATGCACAAAGTGCCCTCTGCGGTCACGAGCAGCCCGCCCCGCGCCTTACGTTTGCCCGCCGCCTCGCGCCGTACGTTCGCGCCGTACGTTGGCGTCCGTGTGAAGTCCACTTTGTGCACCAGATCCGTACGCGGCGGGCGGTTTTGTACGGATCTCATGCACAAAGTGCCCTCTGCGGTCACGAGCAGCCCGCCCCGCGCCTTACGTTTGCCCGCCGCCTCGCGCCGTACGTTCGCGCCGTGCGTCCGCGTCCGCGTGAAGTCCACTTTGTGCACCAGATCCGTACGCGGTGGGCGATTTCGTACGGATCTCATGCACAAAGTGGCCTGTTCGGTCAGGAGCAGCGTGCCGGCCCCCGCGTTTCGCGTCCGCGCCGTGCGTTCGCGCAGTGCGTTCGCGGGCCGGGCTATGGCTGCCGGGCGGGAGGTGGTTGGTGGGGGCGGTAGACGGAGACGACTACGCCGTAGCGGGATTCGCCGGGGCCGGCGTCTTGGAGGTCGCCGACCAGGCGGTCGAGGGTGGCGCCCAGCTCGGCTGCTTGTTCGCGGGTCAGGCGGAGGTTGCGGACGGTGTAGGTGAGGTCGGGGTCGGCGGTTTCGAGGTCAGCGGCCACGGCTTGCAGGCTGACCGCGTGGTTGGCCCGCGCGCCCTCGCCGACGAAGTCGAAGCGGCGGACCGAGCGCCGGTAGTACTGCTCGGTCCCGCCGCGTACCTGTCGCGTCTCGGCGACGTGCACCATCCCGGCGTCCCGCAGTACACCCAGGTGGTGCGCGACTGTGCCCTTGGCGACCCGCAGCGCGACGGCCAGCTGGCTGATCGTCGCCGCTTCCTGGCCGAGCGCGAACAGCAACCGGTGCCGCAACGGGTGCCCGAGCGCCTTGAACTGTGCCGCCGTCGACACCTCGAGGTGGTCCGCAATCTCACTCACACCGAAAGCGTCGAACTTTCTTGACGCTTTGTCAATCCGCGTGCTTCACTCCTCGCCATGCGAACCGATGAGATCCGCACCGTCCTGGACCGGCTGAGTGCCCTGGTGGGCACGCACTACGTCTTCCCCGACGTCGGCCGTGAGGTTGCCGACCGCCTTGACGCGGCCACAGCAGAGGGCCGGTACGACGACCTGCACACCCCGGCCGAACTCGCGGACCGGGTCACCGCGGACCTTCGACAGGGCAACGACGACCAGCACCTGCGGCTGATCTTCCGGCCTGAGGGTGTCCAGGACGAGAAGGATCCGGCCGAGGAGGAGGCGTACTGGAGTCGGCGCGCCGCCCTCGACGCGGGCGGTACGGCGAAGGTCGAACGGCTCGACGGCAACATCGGGCTGCTCGAGATCCGGCCGCTGCTGTACCCACCACACCTCGCCGGCGGGGCGATCGTGGCGGCGATGACGTTGCTGGCGTCCACCGACGCGCTGATCATCGACCTGCGTGACTGTGTCGGCGGATCGCCCGACCAGGTCGCGTTCGTCTGCAGCTACCTGTTGGCGGCCGACGAGCCGGTCCACCTGCAGGACTTGGTCAAGCCGGCTGACGGAACCACGCGACAGTTCTGGACCGCGCCGTACGTGCCCGGTCCGCGGTACGACGCGGCCAAGCCGATCTGGGTGCTGACCAGTGAGCGAACCTTCTCCGGCGGCGAGGAGCTGGCGTACAACGTGCAGCAGTTCGGCCGGGGGACTGTCGTCGGCGAGCGGACCCGCGGCGGCGCGCACCCACGCGCCGGGTTCAAGCTGCACGACCAGCTCGAGGCGAGCGTGCCGGTGGCGCGTTCGGTGAACGCGGTGTCCGGGACCAACTGGGAAGGTGTCGGCATCGTGCCCGACTTCGACGTCCCCGCGGATCAGGCCCTGACGACCGCCTACCGGAAGGCGGCGGAGTACGTCGTCGGACTGCCGCCGGAGCCCGGCCGCGGCGGTGTGACCGACGAGGCGCGGTCGGTGCTCAGCAACGCGGCTGTGGCTGGGTAGCCTTTGGTCGTGTTCGGCTATGACGAGGAACTCCCTGCCGCCCGAGTTGCCTTCACCGATCGGTACGGCGGGGTCAGCAAGCCGCCGTACGGCGAGCTGAATCTGGGCAGCGCATCGGGGCCGGACGCGGACGCGGTGATCGCGAACTTCCGGTTGATCGCGGACGAATTCGGCGTACCCGCCCAGAACGTCGTCCGGGTCAGCCAGATACACGGCCGCGACGTCCAGGTGGTCGGTCCGGACGACGACCTGCCGATCGAACCGATGCCGCGAGCCGACGGCATCGTCACCACGCGCGCCGACGTCGTCCTCGCGGTCCGCGCCGCCGACTGCCTGCCGGTGCTGCTCTCCGGCGACGGCGTGATCGGCGCCGCGCATTCCGGCCGGAAGGGCATGTACGTCGGTGTCGTCCCGGCGACCGTCGACGCGATGCGCGGACTCGGTGCGTCGCGGATCACCGCCGTCCTGGGCCCGTACGCGTGCGGACGCTGCTACGAGGTGCCGGCCGAGATGCGCGCCGAGGTCGCGGCACGGGTGCCCGCGTCGTACTCCGAGACGAGCTGGGGTACGCCGGCGATCGACGTGGCGGCCGGCGTCCGCGCGCAGCTCGCCGAGCTCGACGTCGACATCATCGACGCGACGGCATGCACGATCGAATCGCCGGACCTGTACTCGTACCGTCGCGAAGGTTCCGAGAGCGGCCGCCTGGCCGGCCTGATTCGAAGGGTGGCCGCGTGAGCACCCGCCTCGACGAGCTGCGGTCGAACCTGGAGCAGGTCCAGGAGCGGATCGAGAAGGCTTGTGAGGCGGCCGGGAGAGCGCGGGACGAGGTCACCCTCGTGGCGATCACCAAAACCTTCCCCAGCAGCGATGTACGGGCGCTCGCGGACCTCGGTGTGGCCGACGTCGGCGAGAACCGCGAGCAGGAGCTCCGGGCGAAGGCGCCGGACTCGGTGGACCTCACCTGGCACTTCGTCGGCCAGTTGCAGTCCAAGAAGGCGCGATCCGTCGTACGGCACGCGGCGGTGGTGCACTCCGTCGACCGGGATTCGCTCGTCGACGCGCTGTCGAAGGCCGCGGTGGCGGAGCAGAAGACGGTGCGTTGCCTGATCCAGGTGAGCCTCGCGGCGTACGGACCCGCGGACGCCGCGACCGGCGCGCGCCGAGGTGGCGCCGACCCGGCCGACGTACCGGAACTGGCCGCGCGGATCGCCGCCGCGGACGGTCTCGTACTCGGCGGTGTGATGGCGGTGGCGCCGCTCGGCTCGAACCCTGACGAAGCCTTCGCCGGACTGCGGGAAGTAGCGTCCCGGCTACGCTCCGAACATCCGGACGCGGACTGGATCTCGGCGGGGATGACCGAGGATCTGGAGTCCGCGATCAAGCACGGTGCGACACACGTTCGGCTCGGGCGCGCATTACTCGGTACGCGCACTCCGCTGGGTTAGTGTCGACATCGAGCAGGTTTCGCTTCCTGCTCATCGTTGTTCTCGTCGTCGAACCGGATCGAGGTGCTGGAGGGCCATGAGCGGCGCACTGCGCAAGATGGGTGTGTACCTCGGCTTGGTCGAGGACGGGGAGCGCTACAACGCGCGGTACGACGACGAGTACGAAGAGTACGACGACGAGTACGACGAAGGCGTCGACGGGGACTCCCAGGAGACCGAGCCGGTACCCGCCGGCCGGGAGAGCCGCGAAGCACGTGAACACCGCGACGAGCGGCCGGAGCACAGCGGCGCCACGGTCAGCAAGTTCCCAGACCGGCGCGGAGCCGCGCCGTCCCCGGAGGTTACCGAGTTGGCCCGCATCACCACCGTGCACCCGCGCAGCTACAACGAGGCGCGCGTCATCGGTGAGCACTTCCGCGACGGCACGCCCGTCATCATGAACCTGACCGAGATGGACCACGCCGACGCCAAGCGGCTGGTGGACTTCGCGGCCGGCCTGATCTTCTGCTGCCGGGGCTCGATCGAGCGGATCACCACCAAGGTGTTCCTGGTCTGCCCGCCGAACGTGACGGTGGCCGCGGAGGAGAAGGAGAAGATCGCGGCGGACGGGTTCTACAACCAGAGTTGAGGCCGGCGCTTCCGCCGTCTTCTACACTCGTTGTCGACATGGATGCTCTAGCGCTCGTCCTCATCGTTGTTTACTGGGTCCTGCTCGCCTTCTTCCTGGTGCTGGTGGCGCGGTTCGTACTCAGTCTGATCGTCATGTTCGCGCCGCAGTGGCACCCCAAGGGCCCACTGCTGCTGCTCTTCGAGCTGGTCTACTCGATCACCGATCCGTTCCTGAAGCCGTTGCGGCGGATCCTGCCCCCGATCGGGGCGGGCGGAATCCGGATCGATCTGTCGATGCTGATGCTGTTCGTCATGGTGTCGGTGGCGATGGCGATCAACTCGACGGCCCTTCGATCGTTGTAAGGGTGAGGACCGCGAAGACTGGGTAGATTCGAGCCCGGATTCCGTCATAAGACAACGAAGCGATAACGTGATCTACTGAGTCGCCAAGGCGAGGGCCACGGGGACTCCGCCAAGACACAGACAAACGAGGTGAAAGATGCCGCTGACGCCGGATGACGTCCGCTCGAAGCAGTTCACGCCCGTCCGACTACGGGAGGGCTACGACGTCACTGAGGTCGACTCCTTCCTCGACGAGGTGGAGGCCGAGCTCGAGCGACTTCTCGCCGAGAACGAGGAGCTGCGGGCCAAGCTCGCCGCGGCGCAGCGCGCCGGAGCAGACCAGCAGCGGCCGGTCGACCAGACCGCCGCGCTGCCGCCCGTCGTGCAGCAGCCGAAGCCCCCGGTCGTGGTCGAGAAGCCCGAGGAGAAGCCGCCGGTGGTGGCCGCTCCCGGAGCGGCCGCGGCGGCCGGCACGGTCGGCGACGCCTCCAGCTCCGCGGTGCGGCTGCTGGAGATGGCCACGAAGCACTCCGACGACCTGGTCCAGGAGGCGAAGGACACCGCCGACAAGATCATCGGTGAGGCCCGCGCCAAGGCCGAGCGCCTGGAGAACGAGGCCCGCGGCAAGGCCGACCGGATGACCGGTGAGGCCCGCGCCCGCGCCGAGAAGCTCGACGGCGAGATCGCCGAGCGTCGCGCGCAGATGCTCGGCAGCCTGGAGAAGCAGAAGGGTCAGCTCGAGCGCACGATCGACGACCTGCACGCGTACGAGCGTGAGTACCGCAGCCGCCTGAAGACGTACTTCACCGAGCAGTTGAAGGCGCTCGGCAACGGCGACGACACGCTGAGCCCGCGCAACGGCTTCCGCCCGGAGGCGCGTGCGCAGGCACACGGTCACGGCGTCTAAAAACCTCGTGGTGGAAGAGGCGGTGCTTTCCGGCGGCACCGCCTCTTCGCCATGTCTGGCCGCTTCTGACTGACGGTTCCGTCCTGGTGACAGACTGTCAGGTCAGGAGTTATGACCCGGGTCAACGGGAGCTATGGCCAGACCGCAGGTGCTTTGCGGCCGCTGAGCGTCTCGACGTCGGTCAGCCGCAGCCGGTACGGCGTGAGCCGCAGCAGCGAGGGTGATTCCCCCGACGGTCCGTCGGGGAACACACTCCAGAAGTCGTAACCGAGCGGCGGGGGAGCGTCCCGATACAGCTCCCACACCCGCTCCCGGGTCGCCACGTCCGCGACCCACTCCGCACCGCAGTCCGCCACCGCCACTTCCTGGCCCGGCTCCCAGTAGCTGCAACTCAGGTACGGACTGAACTCCAGATGCCGCACCTTCACCGGCGTCGCCCTGGTGACGATCCACCCCACGAGCCCACCGCCCGACCGGTCGGCCACTTCCCAGATGGGGTGCAGGATTCGGGTTCGTGGGCGTAGATCGGGGCCGACCGTGGCGACTGTGCACCAGACGATCTTGTGCGCGCGTTCGAGGAACTCCTTTTGCACAACCATGGTTGTAGATTAACCGATCCACAACCGCGGTTGTATATTTGGCGCTGTGGAATACGACCCCTCCGACGCCGACCTGTCACTCGCCTCGTTGTTCGCCGGCTGGGCGCTGGCCGACGAACTGCAACGGCGCCTCGCGGACGACGGATTCGATGACGCCCGTTTCGCGGACGGCGTTGTGTTTCAGCATCTGGTCGGCGGCCCGGTGACGATCAGCACACTCGCGGAGAAACTCGGTGTCACCCAGCAGGCCGCGTCGAAGTCCGTCGCCGACCTCGAGCACCGCGGTTATGTCGTACGCCGACCCGACCCCGTCGATGCCCGCGCTCGCCAGGTAGCCCTCACCGAACGCGGCGAAGCAGTTATCAGCACCGCCCGGAAACACCGCGCGTCCCTCGACGCAGACCTCCGCCAAGCCCTGGGCGCCGACGAAGTAGAACAAGCCCGCCGCCTCCTGCTGGCGGTGGTCGACCACCTGGGCGCAACCCCGTCCCTCCGAGCCCGCGCCGTACATCCACCGCGCTGATCCATCCGGATCGCCGCCGAGCCCGCGCCGTACGTCCACCGCGCTGATCCACCCACGCACATCCACGCCCGCGCTCGGCCGACCTGCACAGGGTGGGTTGCCCCTCAAGTGGAGGGTTGCCCATCGAAAATTCGTGTAGGCAACCCTGCACTTGGATGGGCAACCCTCCAGTTGGCTGGGCAAGCGGCGCCGAGTGTGGTGGCCGGCTGGCGACCGGTAGGTCAGGCCTTGGTGAGCCAGTAGGTGAGCTGGAGGTCGTCCTCGGTGCCGGACACGAGTTCACCCGCGCCCGACTCTCCCGCCACCGACTCACCGGCGTTCGAGGGGGCCGACTGGACCAGTTCGACGGCCAGCACCTCGCGGGCGATCTCGTCGGCGTGCTTGCCGAGGGCATCGGTCAGTTCGGTGTCGGTCGAGGTGACCCAGACCCGGATCCGGTCCGAGACCTCGAGGCCGGCGTTCTTGCGCGCCTCCTGCAGCGTCCGGACGACCTCACGCGCCAGACCGGCCTGCCTGAGCTCCGGCGTGACCTCGAGGTCGAGCGCGACTGTCTCGCCCTGCTCGTTGACCACCGACCAGCCTTCCTTCGGCCGCTCGGAGATCAGCACCTCGTCGGCGCTGACCTGAACGTCCTCGCCGTCGACGACAACCGTCGCCGTACCGGACTCCTTCAACGCCGCCGCCAACGCACCCGCGTCGGCAGCAGCGATCGCCGCCGCAACAACCGGTGTCTGCTTCGCGAACCGCTTGCCGAGCTCGCGGAAGTTGCCCTTCGCGGAGAACTCCACCAGGTCCGAACCGGCCGACGACAGCGGTGCGACCGTGCCCACGTTGAGCTCGTCGGCGATCTCCTGCAGCAGCTCCGGCGACAGATCCGCGATCGCGGCCGAGCCGACCAGGGCGCGGGCGAGCGGCTGCCGCGTCTTGACCTTCGCCTCGGCGCGCGCCGAGCGGCCGAGCTCGACGACCCGGCGAGCCATCGACACGTGCTGCGCCAGTACGTCGTCGATCAGCGTCTCGTCGTACGTCGGGAAGCTGGTCAGGTGGACGGACTCGGGCAGACCGGGCGTGACCGGGCGGAACACGTCCTGCCAGACCCGCTCGGTGACGAACGGCGTCAGCGGCGCCATCACCCGGGTGAGGACGTCGAGCGTCTCGTGCAGGGTCGCCAGCGCACCCGCGTCACCGGACCAGAACCGGCGGCGCGACCGGCGGACGTACCAGTTCGAGAGCACGTCGACGAACGAGTTGATCAGCAGGCCGAGCCGCTGCGTGTCGAACGCGGCGTACGCCTCGTCGGTGTCGCGGACCAGCCGGTGCGTCTCGCTGACCAGCCAGCGGTCCAGCACGGAGCGGTCCGCGACGGCGGGGGCGTCGGCCGGGGACCAGTCCGCGAGCCGGGCGTACAGCGCGTGGAACGCGACCGTGTTCCAGTAGGTGAGCAGCACCTTCCGGACGATCTCGTTCAGCACGTTCGGGCCGATACCGCGCGCCTTCCACGGCGACCCGGAGGCGGCCATGAACCAGCGCACCGCGTCCGCGCTGTGGTCGTCCATCAGCGGGATCGGTTCGAGGATGTTGCCGAGGTGCTTCGACATCTTCCGGCCGTCCTCGGCGAGGATGTGCCCGAGGCAGACCACGTTCTTGTACGACGACTCGTCGAAGACCAGTGTGCCGACCGCCATCAGCGTGTAGAACCAGCCGCGGGTCTGGTCGATCGCCTCGCAGATGTAGTCCGCCGGGTAGGTCTGCTCGAACTTCTCCTTCGAGCCCTCGACCCACGGGTAACCCCACTGCGCGAACGGCATCGAGCCCGAGTCGTACCAGGCGTCGATGACCTCCGGAACCCGGTGCGCTTCCGCGCCGCAGGTCGGGCAGTCGAAGGTGATGTCGTCGACGTAGGGCCGGTGCGGGTCGGTCGCGCTCAGGTCGCGGCCGGCCAACTCGCCCAGCTCGGCCAGCGAACCGACGCACACCTGGTGGTCCTCGGCGCAGCGCCAGATCGGCAGCGGCGTACCCCAGTAGCGCGAGCGCGAGACGGCCCAGTCGATGTTGTTGCGCAGCCAGTCGCCGTACCGGCCCCACTTCACCGAGTCCGGGAACCAGTTGGTCTTCTCGTTCTCGCGGAGCAGGTTGTCCTTGATCTGTGTGGTGCGGATGTACCAGGACGGCAGCGCGTAGTACATCACCGGGGTGTGGCAGCGCCAGCAGTGCGGGTACGGGTGCTCGTACGGCACATGCTTGAACAGCAGGCCGCGGTCTTTGAGGTCCTTCACCAGGTCCTCGTCGGCCTTCTTGAAGAACTGCCCGCCGACCAGCGGTACGTCGGTGTTGAAGTGACCGGTGGTGTCGACCGGGTTGACCACCGGCAGGTTGTACGCGCGCCCGACCGCGAGGTCGTCGGCACCGAACGCGGGGGACTGGTGCACCAGACCGGTGCCGTCCTCGGTGGTGACGTACTCGGCGAGGACGACGTAGTGCGCCTCCTCCTCGAACGGCACCAGCTCGAACGGACGCTGGTACGTCCACCGCTCCATGTCGCGGCCGCCGTACTCGCCGGTGACCGTCCAGCCCTCACCGAGCCGGTCCAGCAGCGGCTTGGCGACCACCAGCGACTCGTTGCCGTCGGTCGCGACGACGTACTCGACGTCCGGGTGGACGGCGACGGCCGTGTTCGACACCAGCGTCCACGGCGTGGTCGTCCAGACCAGCAGCGACGCCTGGCCGGCCAGCGGGCCGGACGTAAGCGGGAAGCGGACGTAGACCGACGGGTCGACGACGGTCTCGTACCCCTGCGCGAGCTCGTGGTCGGACAGGCCGGTGCCGCAGCGCGGGCAGTACGGCGTGATCCGGTAGTCCTCGACCAGCAGGCCCTTGTCGTGGATCTGCTTCAGCGACCACCACACCGACTGGACGTACTCGGGGTCCATCGTCTTGTACGGGTGCTCGAGGTCGACCCAGTAGCCCATCCGGACCGTCAGGTCGTTGAACGCGTCGACGTGCCGCAGCACCGACTCGCGGCACTTCGCGTTGAACTCCGCGATGCCGTACGCCTCGATGTCGGGCTTGCCGTTGAAGCCGAGCTCCTTCTCGACCGCGACCTCGACCGGCAGGCCGTGGCAGTCCCAGCCGGCCTTGCGCTCGACCCAGAACCCCTTCATGGTCCGGTAGCGCGGGAACACGTCCTTGAAGACGCGGGCCTCGATGTGGTGCGTGCCGGGCATCCCGTTCGCGGTCGGCGGGCCCTCGTAGAACGTCCACGGCTGACCGCCGGCGGACTGCTCGAGGCTCTTCGCGAAGGTGTCCTGCTCCTCCCAAAGGGTGAGCACCTCACGCTCGAGCGCGGGGAAGTCGACCTGCGCGGGGACCTGCCGCCAGGGGGTGTGGCCAGAAGATTCTGCTGCCGCCATCGTCTGCGTCCTTCGTCACGTCCTGCTTGCCCGGACGAGGGACGAAGCAGCCGGATCACCGGCTACCGCGCGGTACCACCCTCCTTGGTGACCCGAAGTCGGCGAACTTCGCCGGTCACCCACTTCCTTTCGCGTCACGCTGCCGGTTCTAATAGGTCCTTACGAACTGTTCTTCCGGCGGCTCCGGGGTGATGGCCCCATCAATGCCTTGCGGATCGCGGTCCTCAGTGTACGGCGTCGTACCCGGTGGCTACGAATCGTTAAGCGCCCGGCGCGGCCGGTGGGCAGAAATAAAACAGTGGTCAGGTCAGAATTCACCGATGAGAATTCTGCTGCGGGTTCGGCCAGGGGCATCCAGGACGGCGGTCGGCGGCCGCTACGACGGTCCGTCCGGTACTGCGCTGGTGGTCGCGGTGCCGGCCCGTGCGGTGGAAGGACAGGCGACGAAGGCTGTCCTGGCAGCGGTCGCGGCGGCGTTCGGGGTCCGGCGTTCGGCGGTGACCTTGGTGCGAGGCGCGACCAGCAGGGACAAATTGGTCGAGCTCGAGGGGGAGGAGTACGACATCCGGGCACGGCTCGAGCAATTGCTCGGTTGACCTGGAGCTGTGACGGACAGTGATGTCCGCAATGCGGTTGTGACGCGCAGAACATCGAGCGGACTTGAAGAACCGACTACCGTATGTCCACGGTCTGCGCGTCGGACTGGCCCGTGCAGGGTACGTGGCCTACTGTCTTGCGACCAGTCCGCTTCAGTCTCCGACGAAGGCAGGGGGTAGCCGTCATGGCTACATCGGCACGGAAGAAGTCCGCCCCCCAACGTTCTGCCGCGGCCAAGAAGAGTGCCTCGGCGTCCGGCGAGCCGAAGAAGAAGACGGCCCGCAAGGCACCGGCGAAGAAGTCCACGCCGGCCACGAAGACTTCCGCGCAGCAGGCGGCCTCGACCGCCGGCTCCGCGGCCAAGAAGGCTCCGGCCGAGGCTCCGGCCGGGAAGACCTCTGCCAGGAAAGCGACAACGAAGAGGGTGGCCATGAAGACGAACGAGAACAGGACCCCGGCGACGGCGCCGGCGAAGTCCGCAGCACACACGGCCGAGACCTTCAAGGTGAAGCCGGGGGAGGACCCGTGGACGGCGGCCGAGCTGGCCGAACTGCGGGCCGAGCTGGAGAGTGAGGTCGAGCACCTCAAGGAGGAGATCCGCGACGCCGAGCAGGAGATCGCGGGGCTGTTCCGCGACGGCAGCGACGGCGCCGGGAACGACCAGGCCGACGTCGGCTCGACGACGCTGGAGCGGTACCACGAGCTGACGCTGGCCAACAACGCCCGGGACATGCTGAACCAGATCGAGTTCGCGCTGTCCCGGATCGAGGACGGCACGTACGGCGTCTGCGAGAACTGCGGCAACGCGATCGGCAAGGGTCGGTTGCAGGCGTTCCCGCGTGCGACACTGTGCGTCTCATGCAAAGAACGCCAGGAACGCCGCTGAACGACCCCACCTCCCCCGACGAGGTGGAGGACAACGCCACCCCGGAACCGGCCGACCCCGAGTCGGCCGGTTCTCCGTCGTCCCAGCCCGACGACGAGGCCGCACACCACGCGCACAAGAGGTCGTGGAAATGGACCTTGGTGTTCGCGGTGGTGGGAATGGTCATTCTGGGGCTGGACCAGTGGACGAAGGCCCTGGCGCTGGAGCACCTGACGCCGGGTGAGCCGGTGAACGTGATCGGCACGTTCCTGAAGTTCAACCTGATCCGCAACTCGGGCGCCGCGTTCAGCCTCGGCGCCGGGTACACGCCGTACATCAGCGCGGTCCAGATCGCCGTCGCGCTCGGCGTGATCTATCTGTCCCGCCGCCTCGGTTCGGCCGGCTGGGCGGTCGCGTTCGGGCTGCTGTTCGGCGGCGCGGTCGGCAACATCCTCGACCGGATCTTCCGCGAACCGTCCCCATTCCACGGGCACGTGGTCGACTTCCTGCAGACGCCGCACTGGGCGATCTTCAACGTCGCGGACATGGCCGTGACCTCGGCCGCCGTACTGCTGGTTATCCAGACCCTGCGCGGCATCAAGCTCGACGGCACCCGGGAGCAGCGCAAGTGAGCTCGCGCACCGTGATGGTCCCCGACGGCCTCGCCGGCGAACGCCTCGACGCCGCGCTGTCTCGCCTGTTCGGCGTCTCCCGGACGAAGGCCGCCGAGCTGATCGAGTCCGGCCTCGTCCAGGTCGACGGTGCTCCGGCGCCGAAGTCGGCCCGCGTCGCGGCCGGCGTGCTGCTGGACGTCGAGCTCCCACCGCCCCCGTCCGAGGTGACCGTCGTACCGGAGACTGTGGAGAACCTGCGGATCGTGTACGACGACGACGAGATCGTGGTTGTGGACAAGCCCGTCAGTGTCGCGGCGCATCCGTCGCCCGGATGGACCGGCCCGACCGTGATCGGGCACCTGGCCGGCGCCGGGTTCGCGATCTCGACCAGCGGCGCGGCCGAACGCAAGGGCATCGTGCACCGCCTGGACGTCGGCACGTCCGGCCTGATGGTGGTCGCGAAGACCGAGTACGCGTACACCGTGCTCAAACGCGCCTTCAAAGAACGTACGGTCAAGAAGATCTACCACGCGCTCGTCCAGGGCCACCCGGACCCGTTCACCGGGACGGTCGACGCGCCGATCGACCGGCACCCGCACCACGACTACAAGTTCGGTGTCGTCGTCGGCGGCAAGCCGAGCATCACGCATTACGAGACCCTCGAGGCGTTCCGGTACGCGACGCTGCTCGAGATCACGCTCGAGACCGGCCGTACGCACCAGATCCGCGTCCACATGTCCGCGATCGGCCACCCGTGCTGCGGCGACCTGACGTACGGCGCCGACCCGGTCCTCGCCGAGCGCCTCGGCCTGACCCGCCAGTGGCTGCACGCGATGCGCCTCGGCTTCACCCACCCCGGCACCGGCGAGTACGTCGAATTCACCTCCGAGTACCCCGACGACCTCGACCAAGCCCTGGACCTCCTCGCCGACGCCCAGTAATCCGGTTTGGGGAGTTCCGCCCTCCTGAAATGACGGGTAGAACTCCCCGGTCCTGCTTGTCCACAGATTCGGGCGAGCAGGGTCGGGTGGGGGCGGGAGGCGTGCATGTTCTTGGGGTGTGAAAGGCAACAGTGAGTTCGGGGAGTTGCGGCGGCGGCAGTTGGGGGCGTTCAGCTGGGCGCAGGCGAATGCGTTCGGGGTGTCCGATCGGTCATTGGCAGCACGG
>NZ_JBEZFT010000073.1:0-35758 GCF_040649595.1 Kribbella sp. NPDC048915
CCGGGGGAGAAGTACGAGCTCGGGGCCCGCCTGCGGGTGTACGACGTCGGCGTGGTTCCTGACCCGTGTGAAGGGTGCGGAACCCACAACACCGTGGGTGAACCCACCGTGCGGCGGAAACCTGGAAACCCCTACGGCCACACACCGCACCACGCCACGGCACCACGCCGCACCGTGGCACCACGCCACGGCACCACGCCGCACCGTGGCACCACGCCACGGCACCACGCCGCACCGTGGCACCACGCCGCACCGTGGCGTCATGCCGCGCCGTCACCGCGTGCCGAACACCGACGACTAGACCACCGCTGACTGGATCACCGCCGGCTGTTCCGTGGCACGGCGTACGAGTGGACAACCCGGCATGGGGGTCTTCGCTGATGTACGAGCGAAGAACCCCCAACTGGGGTTATCCGGGTCCGCTTACTGATGTGTGGGTTGGCTTCTGCCCGAGGGAAGGTGGTCGCGGGCCGACGGGGTGCGGGATGGCCAGGGCGATGAGAGCGCGCGGGGTGATGGTGGCGCGGGGTGATGGTGGCGCGCGGGTGATCGGGGCGTGGGGGTGTTGGAGCCGCATGAATGGAGGCTTTTCCCCCGTATGCGGGGCAAAAGCCTCCAGTGTCGTGCGGAAAACTCTCCTAGGAGAGTTTTCGCGGGTCAGCAGTGCCAGCGGTGCAAGGTTGGTGAGAACCCGGCGAACTGCGGCGGCCGGGGTGGCCGGGAGGCCGGTTTGGTAGCTCGGCGCGGGTGGAGGGCGACCGCGTGCTGCCTGGGGTCTCCTGGGCGACCGCGGCCGTCGTGGGCGCTCGTGCGGGCCAACACGGTGGGCAACCGCAGTCCTCAAAAGACCCGGTTTTCCACTGACTGCTCACGGTGTCCAGCGATACGCGCCGGGAAGCAGGTCGGTGGCGAGCACCGATCCCGGCCCGTCCGGCGTCGGCAGGATGACCCGGATCTCCGGGTGGTAGTCGACGAGCACCTGGCGATCCCGTCCGCACGGACCGACGATGCCGCGGCCTTCGTTGCCGACGGCCACGATCGTGGTGAGTTCGCGCGCACCGTCGGCGCGGGCCCGGCCGAGCGCGACCAGTTCCGCGCACGGGCCGCCGGTGAAGTGGTACAGGTTGATCCCGGCGTACATCCGGCCGTCGATCCCGCGGACCGCGGCGCCCATCGTGTAGACGCCGTCGGGTCCGTCGGTGTTTGCGTCGACCGTCCGGCGGGCGAGCTCGATCAGCTCGCGGTCGTCGTCGGTCAACGGTCGCAGGTCGAGCGTCATCCGGCGATCCGCTTCAGTTCCGCTTCGACCACGGACTTCACGGTCTTGATTTCGGCGGCCGGGTCGGCGCCGCTGCGGATGATCCGGTTCAGCGCGTCGGAGTACGCCGTACCGGACTTCGGCGACCACAGGATCGGCGTCTGCGCGTGACCGTTCTCGTTCGCCAGCTTGGCCGCCTCCGCCGCGGGACCGGACTTCAGCTTCTCGGCCTTGTCCACCAGGCTCTTGCGGGCCGGGATGTGGAAGCCGTACGACTGCGCGAAGTCGAGCTGGTCCTCGGTCCGGTCGACCCACAGCCACTTGACGTACTTCTTCGCGGCGTCGACGTTCTTCGACTTCGCGTTCACGCACGAGCCGTACGCGCCGACCGGGACGCTCGGCGCGCCGGTGGTGGCGTTCAGCTTCGGCCAGGGGAGTACGCCGTAGTCGCCGGGCAGCGCCTTCTCGATCGCGGGCAGCGTCCACAGGCCGGTGAACTGCATCGCGGTCAGGCCTTGGGTGAACGCGGACGGGTCGGACCAGTCGGTCGGTGCTCCGAGCAACAACACCTTCGCGGTCCAGAACTCGCGCAGCTTGCGCAGCGACTCGACCGCGGCCGGGTCGTCGAAGCCGAACTGGTTGTCCTCGGTCAGGTAGTCGAGCCCGGCCGACCAGAGCGCCGGCCCGCCGAGGATGCCGACGCCGCCGTCGTTGCCGACGAACAGACCCTTCACCTTGTCGGTGGTCAGCTTCTTCGCCGCAGCGAGCAGTTCGTCGACGGTCTGCGGCGGCTGTACGCCGGCCGCGCTGAGCAAGCTCTTGCGGTACACGAGCAACTGCATGTCGACGACCTGCGGGATGCCGTACAGCTTGCCCTGGTACGTCATCCGCTCGATCAGCGCCGGGTTGAAATCGGCCTTCGCGTCGCCCAGCAGGTCGGTCAGCTCGACGACCTGGTTGGCCTTGATCATGTCGATCGTCGGGCCGTTGCCGTACTCGAAGACGTCCGGTCCTTGATCGGTCAGCAGCGCGGTCGACGCCTTCTTGTCGTAGTCACCCGGCGACCACTGGATCGTGACGGTTGCGTCCGGGTACGCCTTCGCGTAGCGCTCGACGGCCTGCTGCGTCCCGGCCTCGCCGTACTGGTGGTACCACTGCTGCAGCGTCGGCTTGTCGCCGGACCCACCGTCCGACCCGCCGTCCGAGCCACCGGACGGCCGCCCGGAGTTCGATCCGCATCCAGCCACCGCCATCGCCGCCAGGCCGGCCCCGAACCCGAGTACCCGCCGCCGACTGATCGTCATGTCCTCTACCTCCGTCCGGCGCGGTCCCACAGCCCGCGCACCACCCACCGACCCTACGACCGTCCGGGGTTGGTGCGCCGGGTTTCTTGCCGGTCGAGAACGAGATCGCCTACGATTCCTGGCATGTACCGCTCCTGTGACTAGCGATGGGTTCCCACACCTGTGTGTTGTTCGAGCCCATTCCGCTGATTCCTCCTCAGGAACGTTCTCTTGTCCGGCACCACTCGTGCCGGGAGCTACCGTGCTGTGCTGCTGCTGCCGTTCGCGCTGCGCACCTTCGTGCCCGCGCTGCTCGGCCGGCTGTCGTACGGTCTGCTCCCGTTGTCCCTGTTGTTCACCGTCCAGGCATCGACTGGTTCGTTCACCACGGCCGGCGCCGCGCTCGCCGTCTTCGGTGCGGCCTCGTTGTCGATGCCGTTCAAGGCGAGGCTGGTCGACCGCTTCAGCCAGCGCCGGGTGCTGCCACCGCTAGCGGGCGGCGCCGCGAGCGGGTTGGCCGTCCTCGCCACGATCGGTACGGCGGCCTCCGTCGTCCTGTTGCTCGCGGGGCTGACCGGTCTGCTCGCACCGCCGTTGGGGCCGTCAATGCGGTCGAACTGGCGGCTCCTCACCGAAGGCTCCGCGCTCAAGGAACGGGCGTACGCGCTGGACGCCGTCTCCGAGGAGTGTCTGTTCCTCGGCGGACCGCTGATCGCGGGAACGCTGATCGGCCTGGTGTCCGCACCGGCGGCGCTCCTCACGTCGGCCGCCGTGATGCTCGTCGGCACGCTGGCGATGGTGACCAGCCCGGTCACGACGCGGACCGCATCCGCACCTACCGGAGTGCGGCGGCGCGATCCGTGGGGGCCGTTGGTGATTCCTGCTCTGCGGCGGGTGCTGTTCGTGGTGACGGGCGTGGCGTCCGGGGTCAGCGCGGCGTATGTGTGCGTCGCCGGGGTCGCGCAGCAAGCCGGTCACCCCGGTTCGGCCGGGTACGTCGAGGCGGCGATCGCGCTCGGCAGCGTGGCAGGCGGTCTGGTGTGGGCCCGCCGTACCCACACCAGGTCCTGGACCGTGCAGTTGGCCGGGTTGATCGCCGTACTCGCCCTGGGGCTGGTCACAGCGTCGCTGGTGAGCGGCCTGGTCCTGCTCGGGGTGGTGCTCGCAGTCGCGGGCGCTGCCGTGAGTCCGATGTTCGTCGTCGCGTATCTGGCGGCCGACGAGGTCACGCCGCCGCACCAGCGGACCGAGGCCAGTACCTGGATCAACACCGCGAACAACCTCGGTGCCGCGGCGGGGTCCGCGCTCGCGGGCATCGTGATCGACCAGGCTGCGCCGTCCTGGGGATTCCTGAGCGGCGGCGTACTGCTCGCCGTGCTCGCGGCGACCCTGGCCGGGTCAGGCGTCCGACAGTCGCGCGATCGTGGCTGAGGCGCGGCGGACGATCGGGACCGGGCCTTCCGGCAGGACGTCGCCGACGAAGGTGTAGTGCTTCAGCACGTCGGGGTCGACCTCGCCCGGGCGGTGCCGGCTGTGGTCGCGGACCCAGTCGATGATGTCGCCCCAGCCCGGCGCGGCGAGCGAACCGCCGAAGTGCTGGACCGACAGGCCCGCGCACAAGTTGCTGAACGCCAGGCGATGGGCGAGCGGCCAGCCGCGCAGCGTCCCGAGCACGAGCGACGCCAGGAACACGTCACCCGCGCCGGTCGGGTCGTACGACCGCACCGGCAGCGCCGGCACCTGCTCCTCCTCGCCGGTCGTCGAGTCGATCGCGAGGACGCCGTCCGCGCCGTTCGTGACGACCGCGAGCGGTACCCGGTCGGCGAGCTTGTGCAGCGCCGCCTTCGGCGTGTCGGTCCGGGTGTAGGCCATCGCCTCGGCCGCGTTCGGCGTGAACGCGTGGAAGCCCTCGAGCACGTCGAGGACCGCGGGCGACCACTCGTCGGTGGGGTCCCAGCCGACGTCGCCGAACAGCAGCGCGCCGGACTGCCGGGCGTCGACGATCCAGCTCGGCAGTTCGTCGGCGACCGGCACGATCGCCGAGCGCGTGTTCAGACCTGGGCCGACCAGTTTGCTCGGGTCACCCGGCGCCTCGTGCGCGTGCGTCACCATCGCCCGGTCCCGGTCGATCGACATCGACACCGTGACCGGCGAATGCCAGTGGCCGATCCGGCGCGAGTGCGACAGGTCGACGCCCTCCTGGTCCGCGAGCGTCCGCCAGCAGAAGTCGGCGTACGCGTCGTCACCGAACACCGAGGCCAGACCGGTCCGCAGACCGAGCCGGGCGGCCGCGATCGCGAAGTTCGCGACGCCGCCCGGGCACGAGCCCATGCCCTCGGCGAAGATCTCGGTGCCGGTGGTCGGGGCGGACTCCAGACCGGTCATCACGATGTCGAGGAACACGGTTCCCTGGACGAACACGTCGTAGCGGTCCTGCTCGTCGGTCACGGTGACACCGCCCCTTGTCATGCTGGTTCGCCGGATTGTCGGTGGTGGGTGGAATGCTCCTTCGTAGCATCATCGGCCGGTCATCACCACGACATTCGGCCGGACATTTGCTGGTGGGATTGTCGTCACTTCCTGGATTGCGGAGGACCTGATGTGCAGTGAGGGGTGTTCGTGATCCCTACCTGGATCTCGATCGTCGGTGTGGTGATGACGGTCCTCAGCCCGCTGCTGGCGCTCGGCGGTGTCGCCCTGGGGTCGTACCTGGCGCGCAAGTCCGATCGCGAGCTCGACACCTGGCGGCACCGCGAGGAGACGATGCGGATGGTCCGGTGGGCCGTCGAGCAGATCCTCGAAGGTGACGAGGCCGGTACAGATGCCGGTGTCGTCACGCTGCGTTCACTGATGAGGTCGGAGCTGTTACAACCGGAGGACTACGACCTGGTCGCCGCGCTGACCCTCGCCGTCACGATCGACCGCGTCGGCCAGGCCGCGTACGCTGATATCGAGGAAACCGATGTCGAGGTCGTCGAGGGAGACAGTGACCATGGCTGAGAAGAAAACCGTGAAGGTCTCCCGCCAAGCCGTCGAACTGGCCCGCCTGCACGTCGAAGCCGCCCGCCGCGCCGGCCGCAAACCCGACGCCGGCGTGGCCCGCATCGCCGACGCCCGCCCCGACCCAGGTAACGGCACCCCCACCCCCGCGCCCGCCTGATCCCCACGGGCGCTGATCCCCACGGGCACTGTCGCCGAAACGTAGATTTCGGCGGCCGACCGCCGCCATTCCTGACGACTCGGCGCCCGTACGCCGTCGTACATCCGCGCCGCAGTACCTTCGCGGCGTCGTGCCTTCGCCTGGTCGCGTTGCAAGGGCATGCCGCGCGAATTGTCGCCGAGTCGTGGATATCGGCGGCCGACGACTGCCATCCTTCACGACTCGGCGAACCGGGGCGGTGCCCTTTTTCACGACTCGGCGCCCGTACGCCGTCGTACATCCGCGCCGCCGTACCTTCGCGGCGAGGCCCGTGGCCGCGGGTGGTCGCCGGATCGTGGATTCCGGCGTGCGGTGGGGATGGGGCATGGGGGTAGTTGTGGGCGTGGATCTGTGGAGGGTTTTGCTCCGTATGGCGGGCAACATCCTCCACTGTCGTGCGGAAAACCCTCCTAGCTAGGAGAGTATTCGGACTCATTGGCGCAGGGTCGGTGTGAAGCGGCGAACTGCGGCGGCCGCGAGGCGAGGGTGGTGGCGCCCGGCGCGACCTAGGTGACCCGGGACCTGGGACCCAGGTGACCTGGGTGACCGGGTGGTCGTCGGCGGGGGACGAGGTGGTGCGGCCGGGCTGGGTCATGGGCACCCAACACGATTGGTTAACCCCCAACGCGTACGGATAACCCCTGGCGTTGGGGTGACGCGGCCGAGCCCCGCCGGGCCCGGCCGAGCCCGCCGAGCCCGGCCGCCCGGCCGCTCGGCCGGGGCTCGGCTGGCGGGCGACCGGGTATCGGACGGGGTTGTACGGTGCGGCGGGGGTGGTCGGCGGCACGCCGGGGAGCGCCTAGACTGATCGCCGGCCGCTCCGGTGGCGTACGGTGCACCTCGTGGTTACCGTCGCGTCGCTCCCTGATCCCGACCACGGCCGGATGAACCCGTGATCCGCTTCGAGAATGTGTCCAAGACGTACGAGGGCCAGTCCAGGGCCGCTCTGCTGAACGTCAACGTCGATATCGAGAAAGGCGAGTTCGTCTTCCTGGTCGGTACCTCCGGGTCCGGCAAGTCGACGTTCCTTCGCCTCGTGCTGCGCGAGCAGCGGACCACCAAGGGACACATCATGGTGGCCGGCAAGGACCTGAACCGGCTCGCGAGCTGGCGGATCCCGCAGATGCGCCGCCAGATCGGCACCGTGTTCCAGGACTTCCGGCTGCTGCCCAACAAGACCGTCGCGGAGAACGTCGCGTTCGCGCTGCAGGTGATCGGCAAGCCGCGCTCGCACATCCGCAAGACGGTCCCCGAGGTTCTCGAGCTGGTCGGGCTGGACGGCAAGGAGGACCGGCTGCCGGACGAACTGTCCGGCGGTGAGCAGCAGCGGGTCGCGATCGCCCGCGCGTTCGTGAACCGGCCGATGATCCTGATCGCCGACGAGCCGACCGGAAACCTCGACCCCGGTACGTCGGTGGGCATCATGAAGCTGCTCGACCGGATCAACCGGACCGGGACGACCGTCGTGATGGCAACCCACGACGTGTCGATCGTCGACCAGATGCGCAAGCGCGTGATCGAGTTGCAGAACGGCCATGTCGTCCGCGACGAGTCGCGCGGCGTCTACGGCTACCAGCACTGATCGCCGAGCACAGGGACTGACTGAAAGATGCGCCTGAACTACATCCTCTCCGACCTCGGCATCGGCCTGAAGCGGAACCTGTCGATGACCATCGCGGTCGTCGTCACGATCTGGGTCTCGCTGGCGTTGTTCGGCAGCGCCTTGCTGGCCAACTCGCAGGTCGGCCTGATGAAGGGCAACTGGTACGACAAGATCCAGATCTCGGTGTTCCTCTGCACCAAGGACTCCGGCGGCCGCGGCTGCTCCGGGGCCGAGGTGACGCAGGAGCAGAAGAACCGGATCCAGCAGGTCATCCAGTCGAACCCGGACACCGCGCCGGACGGCGTGTTCACCGAGACGAAGAAGGAAGCGTTCGAGTCCTTCAAGAAGCTGTACAAGGACTCGCCGATCGTCAGCACGGTCACCGAGGACCAGATGCAGGAGTCCTTCCGGGTCAAGCTGAAGGATCCGCAGCGCTACCAGAACCTGGTCAGCGCGGTCGCCGGTCTGCCCGGTGTCGACACCGTCCAGGACCTTCGTCAGTACCTCGATCCACTCTTCAAGGCTCTGAACGGCTTGCAAGTCGGCGCGCTGTTCGCGGCCGGTCTGCTGCTCGCGGCGGCCTTGATGCAGATCTTCAACACGATCCGGTTGGCGGCGTACGCCCGGAGACGGGAGATCGGCATCATGCGCCTGGTCGGCGCCTCGAACTTCTATATTCAACTACCGTTCTTGCTGGAGGCGGTGCTGGCCGCCTTGGTGGGCGCGGTGCTTGCCTGCGGCACCTTGTGGCTCGGGGTGTACCTGATCGTCATGCAGCGGGCCCAGGAGACGTTCCGCGTCTGGCAGTGGGTCGGTACGACGGAAACCTTCCGCGCGATGCTCTACATGGTGCTGGTCGGCGTGGTCCTGGCCGTGATCCCGACATTCCTGACGACGCGGAAATACCTCAAAGTCTGACCCGGGTGACCTATCGTCAGTATCAGGAGTCACACGAGTAACTCCTGCACCGCACGAAAACTTCATCCAGAGCAAGGGGTCGACCTGTGGTCCCGCACTTCCCCGGTGCGAACCCGCGCAAGCGGGGGAGCATCCAGCGAGACGACAGCACCGGCACCTCCGCAGCGCCGTACCCGCGATCACGCACGCGACCGCCGGGCCGGCCGACGGTGGTCGCCGCCTGCTGCCTTGTCCTGTCCCTGTCCGCCGGCGTCCTGGCCGCGGTGCCGTCCGCTCCCGACGCGGCCGCGCGTCCGCCGGACCCAGCCGCCCAGAAGAAGCAACTCGACTCGCAGATCAACCAGTCCAAGGCTGATCTCGCCGAGGCGTCCGACCAGCTCGGCAAGTCCGTGGTCGCCTACAACCAGGCGGCCGCGAAGTACCAGGTCGTCCAGAACCGGTACGCCGTCGCGCAGGGGAAACTCGCTGCCGCGAAGGCCGCCGACGCGGTCGCCGCGGGCAAGCTCGCAGCGGCCGAGGCGATGCTCCGGACAGCGATCGCGGACGTCGAGGCGGGCGAGAAGCTGATCGCGGAGAAGCGGGCCGTCGCGGGTCGCGCCGTACGATCGGCGTACCAGCAGCAGAACAGCCTGGTCGGGCTGACGATTGCGCTGCGCGGTGCCGCGCCGGCCGATATCGCCACCGGGCTGCAGGTGCAGCGCAACGTGTTCGGCATCCAGTCCAACGCGATCACGAACCTGAACAACGCGCAGGCGCAGCTGGCCAGCAAGCGGGTCAAGGTCGCGGCCGCGGAGCGGGAGGCGAAGTCGGCTCGCGCCGCGTCGGCCGCCACGGTGAAGAAGGTCACGGAGTTGACCAAGCAGGTCGCGGCGGATCGTGCCGAGGCCGCGGCGGTCGCGCAGGTCAAGCTGACCGCGTACAAGGCCGCCGAGAAGGAGAAGAACACCGAGCTGGCGCAGTACAACGCGCTGCTGCGGGAGCGGAATCGCGTCGAGCAGCTCCTGATCGCGCGGGCGAAGGCGGAGAAGGCTGCTGCGGCAGCAGCCGCAGCGCGGCGCAAGGCCGCGGCCGAGAAGGCCGAGCGGGAGCGGGCCCGCAAGGAGAAGCGCAAGCCGCGCAAGATCCCGGACCCGCCGCCCTCGTCGGACGGTGGCCGGCTGAGCTACCCGGTGAGCAGCTACATCACCTCGCCGTACGGCATGCGGTTCCACCCGGTCCTGCACTACTGGAAGCTGCACGACGGCACCGACTTCCGGGCGCCCTGCGGTACGCCGATCCGGGCTGCGGCATCCGGCAAGGTGACCGACAAGTACTACAACGGCGGTTACGGAAACCGGATCTTCATCTCACACGGCGTGATCGGTGGTCACTCGGTCACGACCGTCTACAACCATCTGTCGAAGTACAAGGTCCGCGTCGGCGAGCGGGTCAGCAAGGGCGAGATCATCGGGTACGCCGGAACCACCGGCTACTCCACCGGCTGCCACCTGCATTTCATGGTCTACCAGGACGGCCGCGTGGTTAACCCGATGAAGTGGCTGTAGTCCATCAGCGATAATGGCCGGATGGTGAAACAGACCGGCCGGGAGAAGCCGATCGCGCAGAACCGCAAGGCGCGACACGACTACCACATCGAGGACGTGGTGGAGGCCGGGCTGGTGCTGACCGGGACCGAGGTGAAGTCCCTGCGGCAGGGCCGGGCCTCCCTCGTCGACGCGTTCGCCGCCGTCCGCGGGAACGAGTTGTGGCTGCAGGGCATGCACATTCCGGAGTACAAGCACGGCACGTGGACCAACCACGAGCCGCGCCGTTCCCGCAAGCTGCTGCTGCACAAGGACGAGGTGCAGAAGCTGATCCGCGCGGTCGAGCAGCAGGGCGTGTCGCTGATCCCGCTGTCGCTGTACTTCAAGGACGGGTACGCGAAGGTCGAACTCGCCACCGGCCGCGGTAAGAAGGATTACGACAAGCGGCACGCGCTGGCGGAGCGGCAGGCGAGCCGCGAGGCGCAGCGTGCGCTCGCGGACCGGCGCCGGCGGTAGCCGGAGGTGCCGCGATGGCTGGAGGCCTGGGGTGGTCTCCAGACGGGGTTCGCGCTGTTCATCGGCGGGCTGGTGGTTGTCGGGTGGCTGACAGCGCGGATCGGTGGGCCGTGGGTCGATCGGGGCAAGGCCAAGCTCTCCCGTGACCAGGCGGGCGCCGAACGGTACGGCTGGCATTCCAGCACCGATGCCGACGGGCAGTTGCAGGCTGCGGGTACCTCGATCTTCTCCTCGGACGGCCACGTGCGAGGCGTCCTGGCCGGCGAGTACGGCGGCCGGCCGGTCCGGATGGCCGAGTTCGTCTACATCACGCGCGGCAAGTACCTGCGGACCACCTGGGTCAACCACCTGATCGCGATCGAGCTGCCGGTCCGGCTGCCCGGCCTGGTGGTGATGGCCGACGGGGTCACGAGAAACCTCGGCGCGCTCGCGGCCGACCTGGTCATGGAGCCTGTCGAGGGGGAGAGTGAGGCCTTCAACCGTCGCTTCCGGGCGGTCGGAGCGGATGCGCGGTACGGCTCGGCGGTGCTGCATCCGCGGATGATGCAGTGGCTGCTCGACCATCCGGTCAACCTGCGGATCTCGGGCAACCTCGTGCTGGTGTACGACGACGAACCCTGGACGGTGGCGCGGACGCTGGCGGCCCTGCCGGTGCTGAGCGGCGTCGTGGACCTGATTCCGCCGTTCGTCCTCGCCGATTACGGGCAACCGGTGCGCTGAGCTGGGCGTTCCGGGTCGGGTCAGGGGTCGGTGGGGGCTGAACCCGATGGGGTGAACGGGCCCGGGCGCGCACAGTTGAACCATGTCCACTTCAGAGCTGCTGGTGACGACGGCGCAGCGGGACCGGGCCGTCGAGATCCTGAAAGAGATGTACACCGACGGGCGCCTCGACCACATGGAGTTCGACCTCCGGCTCGAGAAGGCGCTGAAGTCGCGGACCCGCGCCGAGCTGAACAGCACCTTCGACGGGCTGGTGTCGCGCCCGGTGCCGACGTACGCGCCGGTCGCCTTCACCCGGCCAGCCCCGCCGCAGGTCCACCGCGGCGACGGGCGGGGGATGGGCACGGTCGCGCACTGGCTCGGGTACCCGACGTTCTTCGTCGGCCCGGCGATCGTCGCGGCGACCTCCGGCCAGAAGAATCCCGCCGTACGCCGGCACGCCGTCGAGGCACTGAACTTCCAGCTGACCGCGTTCGGGGCGTTCGCGCTGCTCGGGATCGCGACCGGTTTCACCGACGGCTTCCTGTCGTTCCTGTTCCCGGTGCTCGGGATCTTGTGGTTCCTGCTCACCGGGATCGGTGGGCTGGCGACCGCGGCGACCGGCAATTTCCGGTATCCGTTCACGCTGCGGATGATCAAGTAGGCCGGCCGCGGCCCCGCGGGGAATGTCAGGTGCGAGCAGTCTGTTGGACTTGGTAGTGTGGACCTTCCACCGAGCGGTACGGGTGGGAGTTTGACAACTCAACAGGGGGTGAACGGTTTCGACTTTGGACGTACGTTCCAAGGGAAGCGGGCCGAGGATCCAGGGTTATCTCGTTAACGATCTCTGGAAACCAATAACTGCCAACGCTAAGCGCAGTAGCTTCGCTCTCGCCGCCTGACGGCCTGAGCACTTAAAGAAGCGGTCAGCCCGGGGATGCTCCCGCCCCGGTTCCTGGCCTCAGCTAGGGAGCTTGCTGTGTCAGCCCGGTCACGGGGTTGCCACGGGACATTAACAGTGACTGAGCCTGTCAGCGAGATGCCTGTACAAACGCTGGGGCTGAGAAAAGCGACATCCAGGCTGCGCCCGGAGAAGCCTTGGTTCGACGCCGAAGGACGCGGGTTCGATTCCCGCCACCTCCACATGCCGGATTCGATACCCCTCATACGAGGGTGTGTCGGTCCGCGACAATGAGGCCTCCCTGCCTAGTGCCATTCGCAGGGAGGCCTCGCTGTATCTGCCCGCCCCGGGATCTACTGCTCGCTCGCGAGGACCCGCACAGCACTGGCAACTTGCT
This sequence comes from Kribbella sp. NPDC048915, assembly GCF_040649595.1. Taxonomy (NCBI): domain Bacteria; kingdom Bacillati; phylum Actinomycetota; class Actinomycetes; order Propionibacteriales; family Kribbellaceae; genus Kribbella; species Kribbella sp. NPDC048915. The sequence continues at coordinate 12,298 of NZ_JBEZFT010000073.1, forward strand.
CGCTGGACGGCAAGGACTCCGGACTGAGCAGCGCTTGCAGTGACAGGCCGACGATGAGTGAGTGAACTACGGCCCCCAGGCCTTGGGCGGTTGCGCTGTCGATCTCTTCGGGCTGACGACCGAGAACCATCGCGGCCAGGTTTCGGCGAGCTCCCTCGGTGGCGGTGGTGAGCAGTTGGCGGATGTCGTCGGCGAACGCAGCTTGGGCATAGGCCTGCACGCTCGCGATGAGTATTTCCCGTTGGCCTGACATCGCCGCAATGAGCTCGTCGACGCAGACCTGGAGTCGCTCGGCCGGGCTCGCGTCGCCCGCGGCGAGCACAGCCGCGTCGATCGCGGCGCCCCATTCCCCCTGGGCCTCCAATACTGCCGCGCTCATCAAGCCGTCCTTGGACCCGTAGTGATACCCGATCGACGCCAGATGGGCACCGGACGCCATCGCGATATCCCGCGCAGTAGTCCGGTGATACCCCTTCTCGACGAGACATTTCCTCGCCCCGACCAGCAGGTCCTCGCGTTGGCCCATGCGTCACAACTTACCACTTGAACGTACGTACGTATTGCCACCCAATCTGTACGTACGTACGATCACGGCCATGCGAACTGACCACACCCGGGCAAACTGGCGCACCTGGTGCGGTCTCCTCGTGCTGCTCTGCCCGGCGCTGTTGATCTCAATGGATGCCTCGATGCTGTTCGTCGCCGGCCCGGCCATCGCCGAGGCACTTCACCCCACCTCAGACCAGTGGCTGTGGGCGATGGACATCTACAGCTTCGTGATGGCTGGCCTGCTGATGACCATGGGAAGCCTTGGTGATCGCATCGGCCGCAAACGGGTTCTGCTCATCGGGGCAGCCGTCTTCGGCGGCGTCTCAGTCGCAGTGGCCTATGCCCCCACTCCCGAACTGCTCATCCTCGCTCGCGCACTGATGGCGATCGGTGGTGCCACCCTGGCGCCATCGACCCTGTCCCTGATCCGCGGAATGTTCGAGGACGAGCGTCAGCGCCGTACTGCCGTGGGAGCGTGGACTGTCGCCTTTACCGGCGGCGCCGTGGCAGGTCCCATCCTTGGTGGGGTACTGCTGAACCACTTCTGGTGGGGAGCAGTGTTCCTTGTCAATGTTCCAGTCATGCTCGTACTCCTCGTCGCGGCTCCATTCCTCATCGCCGAGCGGAGGAACCCAACACGGGCGCGCTTCGACCTCTTGGGCGCCACCTCTTCCCTCGTCGCGATCCTGAGCCTCGTCTTCGCCGCGACCCACGTCGCACGCGACGGCATGACGGTCACCGCGTCCGCCGCTGCCGCAGCGGGCATCGTGGCCGCGGCGGTGTTCGTCATACGGCAGGAGCGCGCATCGCACCCCCTGATCGACCTCACCCTGTTCCGCATCCCGGCCTACTCCGCCGCAGTCGCCACCAACACAGTCGTTGCCTTGGTGACGTCGGGACTGGGCGTGCTCGCGTTCCCGTTCATGCAGGACGTACACGGACTCACGCCTCTGCAGTCTGCTCTGTGGGCGTTGCCGACATTGGCCGGGTCCTTCGCCGGTACTGCGGCCGCCGCCGTCCTCACCGCCCGGCTCTCGTCGACCGCTCTCCTGACCACCGGACTACTGTCTGCCACGAGCGGGCTAACCGTCATCACCACGCTCGACCCGCAGACACGACTGTGGGTCTTCCTCGCCGGATACACCATCCTCACCTTCGGCGTCGGACTCACCGCCACGATCGCTAACTCCCTTGTGCTCAGCAGCGCCCCGTCTGAACACGCCGGAGCTGCATCCGGAATCTCCGAGACCACCACGATGCTCGGCGCTGCAGTCGGAATCGCGACTCTCGGCACCATCGCCAACACCATCTACCGCACCACAATGACCGGCTCGGCACCCGCCGGCACTGGACCCGACGCCCTCGAAACCATCGCCGGTGCAAGAGCGGCGGCACGGCATACTGCTGACCGCATCGCCGCCGAACTCCTCGATGCAGCATCCACTGCCTACACTCACGGACTCACCATGGCCACCCTCGTCGGCGCAATATTCACCGCATTGCTGGCCATAACACTGATCGCCGCCGCACTTCGAAGAACACCCCCGAGGTGCCATCCCACAGGCACGGAACTGGAGGACACCGTAGATAACGCTCAGCCGTAGCTGACACCGCCAATCCGGCGTTCAGGTCGACCCGTTCAGCTGTTCAGGCGCTGGCGCGGACGATCAGCGGGGCGGTGACCAGGCGACCGGGTTCGTCCGGGGCGGCCGCGATCTCATGCAGGGCCCGCTCGAACAGGCACTTCGCGATCGAGTGCAACGGGATTCGGGCAGTTGTCAGTGGTGTGTCGAGCATGCTCGCGAACGGGAAGTCGTTGAAGCCGGTGACCGCGACATCACGGCCGACCGTGATCCCGCGGCGCTGCAGTGTCCGCATCGCCACCACCGCGAACGCGTCGTTGTCCGCGACGAAGACATCGGGTGGTTCCGCGTCCTCGACGTACGTCGCGACCGCCTCGAGTGACCCGAACGATCGGGCCACCGTCGCCGGGAACTCCCGGACGAACCCGTCGTAGCGCTGATGCACCCACGGTAGCGGGCTGTCGGTCCCGAGGTACACGGCCCGCTCGCGCCCGGTCGAGCGCAGATGTGCGGCGATCGCGGCCATCGAGGCCTCGTTGTCGACATCGACCCAGCACTGCCGGTGCTCCGCCGCCGTCCGCCCGAACGCCACGAACGGGAAGCGCCGCCGGCTGAGGAACTCGATCCGCTCGTCGTGCGGCATCGTTTCGAGGACGACGATCGCGTCCACCTGGCGCGCCGCGATCAGCTTGTCGTACAGCGCGATCTCGGTTGCGCCGTCGGTCGGCGTCGTCACGTGGACGCCGTACCCGGAGACCGCGGCCGCCGTCACGAAGCCTCCGAGCAGGCCGTGCAGGAAGCCGCCGAGCCTCAAGTTCTCCGGCTCGCCGTCAGGGTCGCCGTCGGTCTCGTCGTCGAAGTACAGCGGCAGGCCGATCACCTGGCTGCGGCCGGACGACAACGCCCGCGCCGCGTGGTTCGGGATGTACCCGAGCTTGTCGATCGCGGCGCGCACGGTCCGAACGGTCTGCGGCGCGACCCGGTGCGGTGCGTTGAGCACGTTCGACACCGTCATCGCCGACACGCCGGCCAGTTTCGCGACGTCCGCGACCGTCGTACGCCGTGGTGTGTCGCCAGCCAATTGATCCCCCTAGGTGCTCACAATCCGGGCCGCCCCACCCACCGGAACCTCGATCTCCCACACCCCTGAGGGAGTCGTCGTCTCGCGGTGCACCTCATGGCCCGAACAATCAGACACTACGAGATCGACGGGTCCGCCGCCCGCACCTTCGACGTACAGCCGCCGGTCGGCGCCCCCGTTGACCACGACGGTGCACGACTCCCGTACCTGCACCACCGGGTTCGTGTACACAGCGACCACCGTTTCGGATCCACCGATCGCCCGTACCTGCGTGTAGCGCGCGTCGGACCGGGACGGGAGCAGTACGCCGTGCAGCAGCGCGTCGGCGTGGTCGCGCATGAATCCGAGCCAGTACCGCACGACCCCTGCGTGGGCGGGCGGCAGCGCGTCCGGCTCCATCGAGACCTGCGGCGTGCTGAACATCGTGTTGACGAAGTGCAGTGCGACGTTCTCCGGTGCTGCCGCCGGATGCCACATCAGCATGTCCGAGTGCACGGCGCGGTCACCGGCCAGCAGCCGGCAGTCGATCGTGCGCACCCGGTTCTCGACCGGGTCGAGTGCGCAGTCGCCGGCGCGCAGGAACGTGCCGAACTGCCACAGCCGCGGGTTCACGTAGTCCTGCCGGAACTCGATCAGGACCTCGGGGCGCAGCTTCCGCAACTCATCGGTGACGGCCTGCAGAAACCTCTCCACACCTTCGTCCACGGACGCGCAGTCCCCGCCCGGCGCCGGCGGGACGTCGGTGCGGGCCCAGGAATCGATGAAGTCGATCTTCAGGCCGTCGACCCCCCAATCCCGCACCGGACGGACGCAGCACTCCAGCAGATGGTCGCGCACCTCGGGGTACCGGGGGTCCAGGACGGCAGTCACCTCACCGTCCGCGAAGCCCAGTGTGTGGTTCTTGAACCTGTCCCAGGCCTTGGAGTGCACGCCCATCAGCGGTGGCGCGATCCACAGGACGTACTTCTGGCCGAGCTCGTGCACGCGCCGGACGTGCGCAGCCATGTCCGGAAACTTGCTGGTGGTCGGCTCCCAGTCGCCGCAGTACGCGTACCCGCGGCGCGTGTCGTCGGTCTGCCAGCCGTCGTCGACGATCACCGCCTGGGTGCCGTACGTCGCACTCGCGCGGGCGTGCCGTTCGACCGACTCGGCGGACACGTGCTGGTGGTCGCTGTACCAGGTCGAGTACATCGCCTGCCGTGCGACGGCCGGTACCTCGGCGATCCGGCCGTCCAACTCGGCGGCCCACTCCGCCGTTACCGCACGCAGAGCTTCGGCGAAATGCAGGGCTCTGAGATCGATCCGCAGGGCGAAGCCGTCGCCCTCGACGTCGGTCACGGTCAGCTGGATCAGCTGCTCCGCGGTCTCCTCGTTGGCGCCTACGGCGAAGTCGCAGCCGCGCACGCCGGACGACAAGGACACGGTCAGCAGACTGCGATCCTGCGCGTCGACGAGCGACGCCACCGGCGCTGAGCGGACCGAGCGCACCTCGCGCCGCGATCCCCAGTCCGACGGCACGTCGCGGCGCGACCCCTGGCTCGGCCGCCAGAGCGTCACTGCGTCCGCGGCCGGCCAGGTCCAGCGCACTGTCACCGGACCGTCGACGGCGACGTCGGCAACAACGTCGTACGTCGCGATGCCAGGTTCGGCCGTCGCGCGCTCGGTCAGGACGGCGTGTCCGGACACGGTCGCGCGCCGAACGATCTGACCATCGGCGGAGCGGATGTCGAATGTGTTCACATGCTGGACTATAGCGGTAAAACCGGAGGCGTCCAGCTATTGACTGAGTTGTTCCTGGTCTCTAGCTTTTACCGCTAATACGCCCCGTTCTTCGAGGAGTCCGGATTGGTTTTGGCCCCGGCCTCCGGCGGCCAGCCATGCGTTGCTGGCCGTCGCTTCCGGGCGCCGTAAAACCGCCCGCACGGAATTGAATTCAGTGAGGAGAACTGTGATGCCGACCAATGAAAAACCCTTGGGGAATTCCGTCACGCGGCGTGGTTTCCTGGCCGGTGCCGCCCTGGCCGGAGTGGGTTCGAGCGGATTGCTGTCCGCCTGTGCAGGAGGCAGCGCGGGTGGCACCTCGAGCTCCGCCGACAAGAGCGGTACGGGCGGCAAGGGCGGCGCCGTGACCTGGGCCTCCTGGGCCAACCCGGGCGAGGCCGAGCGATTCCGGCAGATCTCGAAGGACTACGAGGCCGCGCACGGGACCAAGGTCACTTTTCAGGTGGTGGTCGGCGACTACGGGGCGAAGTTGCTCACCCAGCTCGCCGGTGGCAGTGCTCCGGACGTCTTCTACGTGCAGGACTCGGGCATGCAACGGCTCATCCAGTCCAAGAACGTCACCGATTTCACCGAGTTCACGTCGAAACCGGACTCGCCGGTCAAGATCGACGACCTGTACCCGAACCTGATGGGCTGGTGCAAGCCTGCCGACGGCAGTCCGGGCACCTATGGACTGGTGGTCGACTGCAACCCGATCGTGTTCTGGTTCAACAAGGACATGTGTGAGGCCGCGGGCATCACCAAGAACCCCGCACAACTGCAGGAAGCCGGCGCCTGGAACCGGGACGCCGTGGACGACTTCCTGACCAAGATCAAGGCCACCGGTAAGCGGGGAATGGTGCTGGAGGGCGGCTTCGGTCCGATGTTCAGCTGGATGACCGCGTTCGGGGGCAAGATCGTCGACGGCGACAAGGTGATCTTCAACGAGGACGCGAAGGCGATGGAGACCCTCGAGTGGCTCTGGGAGGGCATGGCCAACGGCAACATCACCTACAGCGGAACGTTGCCGAAGGGGCAGGGGATCGATGCCCTGTTCTACGCCCAGCAGCTCGCCAGCTGCCAGGTCGGGCGCTGGATCCTCCCGAATCTGAAGAAGCTGAAGTTCGGCTACGACATTGCACCGTTCGCGTCCGCCGACGGGAAGAGCGTACCGCCGGTGATCGTCTACACCGCGGCCATCGGCGTGAACTCCAAGGCCAAGGATCCCGAAGCCGCGATGTACTTCGCCACCCGGTACGTCAACAAGGACGGTCAGAAGGCCCGGCTCTCCGGCGGAGGCAACGCCGTGCCTGCCGTCGCGGGACTGGACGAGGTGGTGATGGAGAACAAGCTGCCCGAACACTGCGCCTGGTTCACCGACACCGCCAAGAACGGCTACGCCATCCCGTCGGCCATCGCGTCCAAGGCGACGGTCGGCGCCAACCTCGGCACCGAGATGGACAAGTCGATCAAGGCCGGCGACAGCGCCAAGGTGTGGGCCGACAAGATCTGCAAGTTCATCAACACCGGGAGCTGAGACATGGCGCTCGCTCCCGATGTGAGGCGCCGACGGCGGATCGAGGCACTGTGGGGGTACGCCTTTCTCACCCCCCAGCTGCTCGGCCTGATCGCGTTCATGGTGGGTCCCTTGGTCTTCGCTCTGGTGCTGGCGTTCTCGAGCTGGGACGGTCTGGGGTCACGCACCTTCGTCGGGCTGCAGAACTTCATCGGTGTCTGGCAGAACGCCCAGCTGCGGCAGTCCTGGGTGAACACCGCATGGTTCACCGCCCTCCAGGTCCCCGGGCTGCTGATCACCGGCTTCTTCTTCGCGTTCTTCATTCAGAAGGCGGGGCGACTGACACCCTTCTACCGGGTGTTCTTCTTCGCGCCGCAGGTCACCTCGACCGTCGCGGTCGGTGCCATCTGGCTCTGGCTGCTGAATCCCGAGATCAGCCCGATCAATGCCTTCCTGAAGACGCTCGGTGTACCGAACCCGCCGGACTGGTTGCAGGACCCCCGGTCGGCGATTCCTGCGATCGCCCTGGTGTCGATCTGGCAGGGCCTCGGCTACATGATCGTGATGTTCGTCGCCGGTCTGCAGAGCATCTCGCCGACCCTGATGGAGGCCGCCGACATCGACGGTGCCTCGGAATGGCAGAAGCTGCGCAAGATCACCGTGCCGCTGCTGTCGCCGACCATTCTGTTTCTTTCGATCACCTCGATCATCGGGTCTTTCCAGGTGTTCGACTACATCTACTTCTTCTTCGACACCTCGGCGCCGGCGAACGCCCACACGATCGTGTACGACATCGTGAACATCGCGTTCCGTGAGTTCAAGTTCGGGTTCGCAGCCGCGATCGCGGTGTACCTGTTCCTCGTCCTGCTGGTTCTGACCGGCCTCCAGTTTCTTGCGCAGAAGAGATGGGTGCATTACACCGAATGACTTCCTCATCAGAAGAGATCGGCGCCCGGGCCCTGGATTCGGCGCGCCGGAAAAATGCTGCTCGCGGGCTCGGCGGCGGGCGGTTCAAGCCGTCCTGGATTCCGCTGCACCTGCTGCTGGCCGCAGGTTCGCTGGTGATGTTCGTGCCGTTCCTGTGGATGTTGTTCTCGGCGTTGAAACCGCTGGAGGAGATCTTCACCCAGCCGCCGAAGCTGCTGCCGAAGATCTGGCAGTGGCAGAACTTCGTCACGGCCTGGCAGGGCGCCGACTTCGCGCGGGCGTACTTCAACAGCGCCTACATCGCCGCCCTGGTGACGGTCCTGACGCTGATCACCTGCTCGATGGCGGCCTACGCGTTCGCGCGGATCCGGTTCCCGGGGCGCCGGGTGCTGTTCGGCATCTTCCTGGCGACGATGATGGTTCCGTTCCAGCTGACGGTGATCCCGCTCTACGTGATCATGGGGCAGCTCCGCTGGATCGACACCCATCTCGCGCTCATCGTCCCGCCGGCGCTGTTCAACGCCTTCGGCGTCTTCCTTCTCCGCCAGTATGTCCGCGGTATCCCACTGGAACTGGAGGAGGCGGCCTCGATCGACGGCGCGGGGCGGATCCGCATCTTCACCACCATCATCCTGCCGCTGCTGCGGACCCCGCTCGTGGCCCTGGGCATCTTCGTGTTCCTCGGGCAGTGGAACTCGTTCTTCGCCCCGCTGATCTTCCTGAACAGCGACCGGAACTTCACGATCCCGCTGGTGGTGAACCAGTTCAAGGGCGCGTATTCCTCGGACTGGACCAGCCTGATGGCGGCCACCACGATGGCGGCGCTGCCCATGCTGCTGGTCTTCATCATCGCCCAGCGCCAGATCGTCCAAGGCATCGCCCTCTCCGGCTCCAAAACCTGACCGCCCTGCGGCCATCCGGCTTCTTGAGCGGCGTCGATGACGACGCAGCTGCCGCCAGAACGTGCATCGGTTGGCCAGGAGGGGCATTCCGCCGGGGCGGAGCGTGCGCCAAAGTGATCATCATTTGGACCTGTCGAGGAACGGGAGCACCGTGATCACGATCGATGTTGAGAAGTCCGACCTGGCGGCCGGTGTGCTGGCGCCCGAGCGGCTCGCGGCGGCGTTGGAGGCGCTGCGGACCGACGGTGCGGTGGTGCTGGCGAATGTGGTCGACCTGGATCACCTCGACGCGCTGCACGAGCGGATGCTCGAGGATCTGGCGTTGCTCCAGGCGCGCCCGGACGCGCCGTACAACTGGACCGCGGGCAACATCCAGCAGGATCCGCCGCCGTTCGAGCCGTACCTGTTCGAGGACGTGCTGCTCAACCCGCAGGTGATCGCGGTGACGTCGGCGATCCTCGGGCCGGGGCTGCGCAACACCATGTACAGCGGCAACACGTCACTGCCCAGTGACACCCGCCAGCCGGTGCACGCGGACATCGGCCACCTGTGGCCGTCGGACGCGATGGAGGTCGCGCATCCGCCGGCGCAGCTGGTGGTGAACGTGCCGACCGTCGACGTCTCGGCGGAGAACGGCGCGACCGAGATCTGGCTCGGAACGCACAAGGACCTCACGGTCGGCGTCGGCGGCGACATCGAGGTGCCGCTGGACGCGCTGGAGGCCCGGCGCAAGCTGGCGCCGCCGATCCAGCCTGACATTCGCCGCGGCAGTGTGCTGATCCGAGACGTCCGCCTGTGGCACGCCGGGATGCCGAACCGTACCGATCGCCCGCGCCCGATGATCGCGATGGTGCATGTGAGCCACTGGCTCGAGACCGGGACCCCGTTGGAGTTCCCGGCCTCGAGTCAAGCGTTCTTCGACCACCCGGTGCTGACCCAGGCCGCGCGGTTCACCGAGCAGCCCAGCGACCACATCTACCGCAGCCAGGGCTTCGGCCTCGACCAGGTCGGCTGACCGCGCAGAGTCAGGAGAGCCGGCCCGCGACCGCCGCGGCGAAGTTTCCCGCGTCCTCCGGCCGGACCGGAACGCGCGGGAACTCGTTGCGGCGGGCCAGGTCGCCGAGCCACGCCAGGCTCGGCTTGGGGGTCCGGACGAACGTCTCGCGGTCGACCGCGATCAGCCCGAACGTCGGCTCGAACGACCCCCACTCGTAGTTGTCCAGCAGCGACCAGTGCAGGTACCCGCGCACGTCGCAGCCGTCCTCGATCGCGGCCGCCATCCCGCTCAGCGCGCCGGAGGTGTAGTCGATCCGCTTCCGGTCGTCCCGGGTGGCGATGCCGTTCTCGGTCACCATCATCGGTACGCCGCCGGTGACGTCGCGGGTGTGGCGCAGCGCGTGGCCGAGCGCCTCGGGGTAGTACTCCCAGCCGGTGAGCGTCCGCTCGACACCGTCCGCGAACGGCACCGGTCCGTCCGGCCCGATGATGGTGCGCAGGTACGACTGCACGCCGATGAAGTCGTCGTTCCGGCTCTGCTCGAGGAAGAAGTCCTCCCGCCAGTACGCCCACTCGTCGCGGTCCTTCTCGTGCCCCGGCACCGCCTGGTACACCTGGTTCGCAACCGTCCAGCCGGCCTTGACGTGACCGAGTCCGCGGAGCACCTCGACCGACGCGTGGTGCGCCTCCGCGATCACCTTGGCCGCGTGTGGCGACGGGCCGGGGAAGTTCACGCCGACCTCGGTGTCGATCCGTGCCTCGGTCTGGTTGACCATCATGTTCGGCTCGTTGATCGTCACCACCCAGTTGACGTCGGCGAGGATCGACGTCGCGGTCTCGGTGAAGATGCGGAACCGGTCGACGACGTCGTCGGCGTACCAGCCGCCCTCCTCGTGCTGCCAGCGCGGCACGGTGAAGTGCTGCAGCGTCACGATCGGCTCGACGCCGGCCTCGCGGCAGGTGTCGATCATCCGCCGGTAATGGGCGAGCTGCGCCCGGGACACCTCGCCCTTGGCCGGCTCGATGCGGGACCACTCCAGCGAGAACCGGTACGCGTTCAGGCCGGCCTCCGCGAGCAGCGCGATGTCCTCGCCGTAGCGGTGGTACGAGTCGCAGGCGTCACCGGACGGTTCCTTCGACCAGGTGTCCGGAGCGTGCTCCTGAACCCAGTGGCCGGTGTTGGTGTTGCCGCCTTCGATCTGATGGCCGGCGGTCGCGGCGCCCCAGAGGAAGTTGTCGGGCGCAGGGGTCGGGGAGGTCATAGCAGTCCTTTCTGGGGACATGGTCAGGGGCGGTTGCGTGGTCACCACGGCACCAGCGAATGGCCGCGGGCGGGAATGGTCGTCGTGGGCTGGACCTGCTGCCCGTCGACGCTGATCGACGCCTGGATCGGGTACGGCGCGACGTTGACGACGATCAGCAGGTTGCCGTGGTCCGACGTGACCGGCACGGTCACCAGACCCGTGCGGTCGGCGTCGATCGCGACCCGCGGCGTGACGTCGAGCCTGCCGAACAAGGTGTGCCAGTCGTCGAGGTGCTTGGCCGGGAGGTCGCAGCCGACGAAGATCATCGAGCCCGCGCCCAGCGGGACCTGGACCCCGCACGGCTGTCCGGAGCCGACTTCGCGGAGCAGGACGGCGGCCTCGGTAGGTGCCTCGAGCAACTGGGCCATCGCGATCCGCCGGTCGGCGTCGAGCGGGAAGTCGTCGGTCCCGGTCACCGTCGGCCAGTACGGCCCCGCCTCGCCGCGCCCGTCGACGCGGACACCGGCCGCGGACAAACCGAACGCATCGGCAAGAATCGTGCACGGCGTACCGTCGTGGTCGCGGTCCGGAAGCAGTCCGGTGAGCAACAGGTTGCCACCGTTGCGGACGTGATCGACGAGCCACTGCTGCACCTGTCGTCCCAACGTACGTGGGGTGCTGAGCGCGATCGTCCGCGGCGCGGCGGCAGCCGTCGTACCGGCCGCCCAGGACGAGTCCGGCTCGGCGAGCGCCTGCAGGTCGACCGCGTCCACGTGGTATCCGCCGAGAACGATCGCCCGGCCCAGGGCGTCCCGCGCGCCGAAGCCACGATGGCGTTCGATATCGGCGACCTGCTCGCGGCGGGCGGTCGCGGACGGATGGGCGTACTCGGTCAGGTAGTGGTCGGCAACGAACCCGAACCCGAGGTTGTCGGTCAACTGCCGGCCGGACGCGAGGATCGGCTCGAAACCGCGAACTTCCTTGATCAGCGCGGACACCGCGTCGTACGACGGCGTCGGGTGGCCCTCGGGATCGATCGGTGCCGCGAAGCCGTGCCGCTCACCGGTGAAGGCGATCCGCGGAATGCCGTCGTTCTCGGGGTCCTCGAGGACTGGGTTCCGGCCGCCGGTCAGCAGGTAGTAGTTGATCAGGCGGTTGCCCTGGCCGAGCGTCAGCAACGTCTTGTGGACGCCGGACTCCGGCGAGCTGAGACCGTCGAGGTTGTCGCCGTAGTCGCCCGTCCCGACCTCGAACTCCAGCGCGGACGCGGGCTGGTCCGGACCGTTGACGCAGGCAAGGATCGCGTTGCAGAGATAGAGGTCGGCGACGTTCTGGACGGTCAGCTCGCCGAGGTAGTAGTCGGATCCGGCGAGCACGCCGCCCCGTCCCCGGTACGCCGGTGCGAGCTGGCTGACGCCGATCGGGAACGTCGTACCGCGCCCGCCGCCGGTGCCATGGACGTTGATCAGCAACGGCACCGAGATGCCCTGTGCGCGGGAGAACGCCTCCAGGTGCTGCAGGTACTGCGCGAAATCGGAACGTGTCCAGAGCCCGAGCTCGTGATGGAAAGCCAGGGACTGCGCCGGATCGCCGCCCGATCGGACGGCTGCCGCGAGCTCCTCCAGCTCACCGCCGGCCGCCCCAAGCAGCTTGAGTACGTCGTCCGCACCGTGGCGATCGGTCAGCCATTCGAGGAAGTTGCCCATAGCAAGGTCATTGAGATGCGGGGTGTTCGTCACCCAGGCGAGCATCCCGACCTCGTTGTCCAGTTGGACGCCGACGATTGGACCGTCCGGCGCCTGCCGCGGCGCCAGTACGTCGTACACCGCGCGCAGCCAGCGCTCCGCCTCGGCGAGGTACCCCGGGTGCTGATAGTCGAGATCCTCGGTGGGAGCGGGCTTGCCGTCCCATCCGGTCGCCTTGGCATCGGCGTACTCACGGTGGATGCGGTGCGGAATGCCTTCGTTCTTCAGCTCGGCCATCACGAACGGACCGGGGCGGGCGAGGAACCGCAGGCCGAACGACGCGCACAGGTCGATGAAGGCGGGCAGGTCGCGCTCCGGACAGGTCCGGCCGGTGAGATCGAGCTCGCCGTCGGGCAACTCGTGCCAGATCCACGGTATGTAACTGGCGATCGTGTCCAGCCCCGCTTCCTTGGCGAGGGTGAGCCGGTCGGCCCACTCGTCGCGCCGGAGGCGGAAGTAGTGCACCTCGCCCGCCAGCAGCAGGGCAGGCCGCGCGCCGATCTCGATCCGGCCGTCACGCAACGCAATGGTCTGTAGGTCGCTCTCGGATGCTGCGCTCACAAAGTCCCTCCAACGGACGGTTGCGCTCCGGTCGTGTTCGGTGACAAGCTCTGGTGAATCGCAATTGTAACCGGTTACAATCCCAGCCCGCCAGGCATTCGTCGCCTGGGCCAGTGAGGCGGCCCGACCCGTTAGGAGGCCCTCGCAGTGCCCGAACAAAAGCCGGAAGACCGGATGAGCGTGCGTGAGATCGCCAAGCTGGCCGGTGTCTCGACCGCGACCGTGTCGCGGGTGTACCGCGGCGTGGGCAGCGTTTCGGCGGCGACGAAAGCCAAGGTCCAGGCCGCGATCGAGCAGTACGGCTACCGGCCGAGTCATCTCGGTGCGGCGCTGGCCAACCGGCGTCACGGAGCGCTCGCGGTGGTGTTCCCGGGCCTGTCCGGGCCGTACTTCGCCGAGTTGATCAACGGTGTCGAAAGCGTCGCCGTACCGGGACAGATGAGTGTGCACGTGATCGGCACCCATCTGCGCCGGGACGCGCCGGACGAACTGCTCGACGTCGCTCGGCGGGTTGACGGAATGGCGATCCACGGCGGCACGGTGCCGAAGGCGGTCATCGAGCAGCTGGCCGCGCGGCACCCGGTCGTCATGATCGGCCCGGACCCACATCCCGCGCCGGTCGTCGTCCGCACCGACCACGAGGCGTTCCGCGAGTTGGTGACCCACCTGCTCGTCGACCACAAACTGCGCAAGCTGATCTTCGTCGGCAACCCGGAAGGTTCGCCGGACCTGACCGAACGCTGGGAGGCGTTCGTGACCGCACACAAGTTGCTCCGGCTCCGGCCGGGCAAGCAGTACCCGACCGGACTCGAACAGACCCACGGTGTGCAGGCGGCCGACGACGTGCTGGCCGGCGGGTACGACGGCGCGGTCTGCGGTAACGACGAAACCGCGCTCGGCCTGATGATGGCGGTGCTCGGACGGGGCCTGAAGGTGCCCGACGACCTCGTGATCACCGGCGTCGACGACGTCCCGATGAGTTCGCTGGTGAGTCCTGGACTCACCACTGTCGCCCGGCCGCTGGCCGAGCTCGGAGCAACGGCCACCCGGCTGCTGCTCGACCTGATCAACGGCGCGGACGTCGCGCCCGAGACCGTCCTCACGTCGCGCCTGGTCCAACGGGCCAGCTGCGGCTGCACGGACTAACACCTGGGAAGCGCTTCAGACACACGCATTTTTCGCACAGGTTGCTACCTGACACACGGAGGTGTCGTCATGACGAGTACTTCGTTCCACAACCGACGAGGACGGGGGTCATGGCGGGGGGTCCTTGCCGCGGCGTTGTCGGTCAGCCTGCTGGTGCTACCAGCATGCGCCGGCAGTCGCGTCGCGGGAGAGAAACAGCAGCAGGAGAATTCGGCATCCGGCTCCGGGGACATGATCCCGGAGCTGAATCTGCCGACCGAGTCGGACGCGTCGATGGGTAGTCTGGTGAACTACAACCCGTTCGCGCCGCAGGTCACCGTTCGTACCTGGCTGTTCGAGCCGTTGATGCACCAGAACTCCCTCAACTGCGACGTCACGCCGTGGCTCGCGACGGCGTACAACTGGGAGAGTCCGACCAAGCTCGTGTTCACGATCCGCCAGGGCGTGAAGTGGAGCGACGGGTCGCCGCTGACGGCCAACGACGTGGCGTTCACCTTCAACCTGACCAAGAAGTACCCGGCGATCGACCAGGCAGGCGTCTGGAACGACACCTTCGGGGCCAAGGCGAAGTCGGTCACCGCGGACGGCGACAAGGTGACGTTCGACTTCGAGGGCCCGGCGGCCACGAAGTTCACCTACATCGTCGGCCAGAAGATCGTGTCGGAGAAGGAGTTCGGGTCGGTCGGCGACCCGGCCAAGTACGTCTCGAAGAACCCGATCTCGACCGGGCCCTTCAAGATCGCCTCGTACAACGGCCGGCGCCTCGAGCTCACCCGCCGCGACGACTACTGGCAGGCCGACAAGATCAAGGTTCAGAAACTGGTTCTCGAGGGCAACTACGACGCCAACCAGGCTGCCGCCAAGCTGAAGGCCGGCGAGCTCGACTTCTACTCCGGCGAGATCCCCAACCCGGAGAAGGCGTTCGTCGCCGCGGACCCGAAGACCAACCACGTCTGGTACGCGCCCAACGGCCTCACGGTGGTGGCGCCGAACCTGACCCAGAAGCCGTTCAACGACGTCAAGTTCCGCGAGGCGCTCGCGTACGGCATGGACAAGCAGAGTGCCACCGACAAGGCGACGTACGGCCTGATGAAGGTCGCCAGCCAGTCGGGTCTGCCGCTGCCGGAGAAGTCCGACATGCTGCCGGAGAAGTACCCGGCCGAGAGCACCGTGATCCCGTTCGACCAGGCCAAGGCGAACCAGCTGCTGGACGCGGCCGGATACGCCAAGGGCTCGGACGGTCTGCGCCGCAACCCGGACGGATCGCCGCTCAAGATCACCTTCTCGGTGCAGGCCGGGTGGATCGACTACGAGGCGATGGCGGACGAGCTGACCAGCAACTTCCGCAAGCTGGGGCTGGACATCAAGCAGAACAAGATGCCGCCGGAAGCCGTCGACCAGCAGAAGAAGTCCGGCAACTTCCAGCTGATGATCAACTACATGGGCGCCGGCTGCGACTACGCGCACGGTATGGGCGCGACCATGGCGACCGCGGAGATCCCGGACAAGACCACGATCAAGGGCAACATCGAGCGGTACTCCAACCCGGCGGTCGACAAGGCGATCTCGGCGCTGGCGGCGGCCACCGACGAGAAGGCGACCAAGGAACAGGTCGGCGTCATGGTCGACGCGATGATGACCGACTTCCCGGTGCTGCCGATCCTGTACGCGCCGGCCCGGGCGATCTACCGCACCGACCACGCCGTCGGCTGGCCGACCGCCGAGGACCCGTACGCGAACCCGCAGGATCAGCCACTCGTGTGGATGACGCACCTGACCGCAGCGCCGTCGAAGTAGTCCGATGCGGTACTTCGTCCGGAAGGTCGGCTTCTTCGTCCTCACGCTGTGGGCAGTCGTGACGCTGAACTTCATGATCCCCCGGCTGCAGCCGGGGGATCCCGCCGAACTGATGGTGCAGAACCTCGCCGGAAAGGACGCGCAGCTCAACCGCGCGCAGGTGGAGGCGATGCGCGACCTGCTCGGCGCTCCCGGCGGTTCGCTGTTCGAGCAGTACTGGAAGTACCTGGGCCAACTGCTGCACGGCAACCTCGGAATCTCCTACACCTACTTCCCGTACTCGGTGACCGACGTGATCGGCAAGGCGTTCCTGTGGACGCTCTTGCTGGTCGGCGTCGTCCAGGTGCTGTCGTTCGTCATCGGCGTGCTGCTCGGTGCGTTCGCCGCGTGGCGGCGCAACACCAGGTTCGACACCTCGGTGACGGTCGTGTCGACGTTCGTCGGGACGCTGCAGCCGTTCTGGATCGCGCTGCTGCTGATCTACGGGCTCGGCTACGGCCTCGGCTGGTTCCCGACGGCGGGCGGGTACGAGGCGTCGACGCCGGGGTTCAACGGTGCGTTCCTGTACGACGCGTTCTCGCACGCGTTCCTGCCCGGGCTGACGCTGATGATCGTGACGCCGATCGGCTGGGTGCTGGGGATGCGGAACACGATGATCATGAACCTCGGCGAGGACTACATCCGGCTGGCCCGTGCCAAGGGTCTGCCGGACCGGATGATCGCGCTGCGGTACGCCGCCCGGAACGCGATGCTGCCGAGTGTCGCCGGGTTCGCGCTCGCGCTGGGCGGTGTGCTCGGCGGGACGATCCTGGTCGAGACCGTGTTCGACTATCCCGGCCTCGGCCGGCTGATGGGGGAAGCGGTCGGCATCAAGGACTATCCGCTGCTGCAGGGCCTGATGCTGCTGACCGCGGTGGCGACGCTGGTGGCCAACCTGATCGCCGACCTGATGTACGGAATCCTTGATCCCCGCGCGAGGAGGGCGGCCGCATGAGCAGCACGCAGAATCCTGCCCTACCGGGTACTCCGAGTCCGTCGTCGGAGGCGTCGGCGGCCGAGGACCAGGCCGTCGTCGCGAGTACGGACGCCGCCGATCGCTGGTACCGGATCGTGTGGAGCAGCAAGAAGGCCCGCTTCGGGATCGTCGTGGTGGCGATCTACGTTCTGGTTGCACTGCTGGCTCCGGTAATCGCGCCGTACGATCCGACCGACGGCTCGTTCACGCCGCTGACGGGTCCCTCGGCGCAGCACCTGCTCGGGACCAACGTGGCGGGGGTCGACGTGTTCTCCCAGGTGGTCTACGGCAGCCGGGTGTCATTGCTCGTCGGCCTGCTGGGCGGACTGCTCGCGACCGCGATCGCGTTGCTGATCGGCCTGGTCTCGGGGTACGCCGAGGGGACGATCGTCGACGACGTGCTGACGTTCCTCACCAACACCGCACTGGTGATCCCGGTGCTGCCGCTGATCATCACGCTGGTCGCGTATTCCAACACCCGTGGCATCCCGCTGATCGTCGGCGTCATTGCGATCACGTCCTGGGCCGGCGCGGCCCGGTCGAAACGCGCGCAGATCATCACGCTGCGGAACCGTGACTTCGTCACCGCGGCGAAGTTCGCCGGCGACGGGCCGCTACGGATCATCTTCTCCGAGATCCTGCCGAACATGACGTCGCTGGTCGCCGCCGCCTTTGTTGGTGCGGCCACCGGTGCGATCGGCGCCGAGGCGGGTCTCGCCGTACTGGGTCTCGGCAGCAGCGACTCGGTGTCGTGGGGAACGATCCTCTACCAGGCCGACGCCGCCGGCGCGATCTCCCAGGGGCTGTTCGCCTGGGTGTTCGTCCCCGGTCTGGTGCTGGCGATCTTGATCACGTCGATGGCCTTCGTGAACTTCGGCATCGACCTGCTCAGCAATCCGCATCTCAGGGAGGACTGAGACATGGCGCTTCTCGAGGTTCGCGATCTGTGCATCCGCTACGAACCCAAGCAGCGGCCGGTCGTCGACGCGGTCAGCCAGCTCAGCTTCAGCATCGACGAAGGTGAGTTCGTCGGCCTGATCGGCGAGTCCGGCTCGGGCAAGACGACTGTCGGTACGGCGATCCTGCGGCTGCTCGAACGACCCGGCCGGATCACCGGCGGATCGATCGTGTTCGACGGCACCGACATCACCGAGCTGAGTCAGGATCAGCTGCGCAAGTACCGCTGGCGCGACATCGCGACGGTCTTCCAGAGCAGCATGAACTCGCTGAACCCGGTCGCCCGCGTCGAGGCGCAGTTCGCCGACGTGATCCAGTGCCACACGGAGCTGCGCGGCGCGGAGATCACCGAGCGGATCAAGACGCTGTTCGACATGGTGCTGATCGATCCGAAATTCATGACGGCGTACCCGCACGAGCTGTCCGGCGGGATGCGGCAGCGCGTCAACCTGGCGCTGGCGCTGGCGATCGAGCCGCGGTTCGTGGTCCTCGACGAGCCGACGACCGGCCTCGACGTCGTCGTCCAGCACAGCATCCTGGAGAACGTGCGGCGGCTGCAGAAGGAGCTCGGCTTCGCGGTGCTGTTCATCAGCCACGATCTCGGCAGCGTTCTCGACCTGTCCGACCGGACGATGGTGATGTACGCCGGGAAGCTCGTCGAGGAGCAGTCCGCTCGGCAGTTGCTCCGCGATCCGCTGCACCCTTACACGAAAGGCCTGCTGGGTTCGTACGGCGATCCGCGCGCGGAGACCGTACGGATCACGTACGTCCCGGGCCGGCCGCCGGACCTCGCGCATCGCCCGACGGGATGTGCCTTCGCCGCGCGGTGTCCGGAGCGGGTCGAGCTGTGTAGCGAGGTCGAGCCTGCGCAGGCGGTTGTCGATGACGCTCTGGTGGCATGTCATGTCGCGGCCGTGCAGCGGGGCGTCGCCGACGGTCTCGAGGTGGGGCCGCCGATCCGGACGTTCGCGGGGCCGCAGTTCGTGAAGTCGGCCTCCGACGCGGTGATCGCGAACCAGGGTCGGCCGCTGGTGACGGTCGACGGTGTGTCCAAGACGTACGTTCGCCGGCAAGGTCTGCGAGCCGTCCGGACGGAGGCCGTCGCCGACGTGAACTTCGTCCTGCGACGCGGCGGTGTGACCGCACTGGTCGGCCAGAGCGGCAGCGGCAAGTCGACGATCGCGCGGATGATCACCGGCGTCGACGCGCCGACCACCGGGCAGATCACGTTCCACGGCTCGGACGGTGACCAGGTCGTCGCCAGGATGCGCGGCCGGCGGTTGCGGAACTACCGCGGCTGCGTCCAGATGGTGTTCCAGGATCCGTACTCGGCGCTGAACCCGACGAAGACGCTCGGCGCGTCACTCGCCCGGCCGTTGATCAACTTCCAGAAGTTGCGCGGCGCCGCGTTGAAGGACCGCATCATCGAGCTGCTCGAAACCGTGGCGTTGTCGCCGGGGTCGCGGTACCTGAACCGCTATCCGCACGAGCTGTCCGGTGGCCAACGGCAACGAGTCGTGATCGCCCGCGCGCTGGCGGTCGAGCCCGAGCTGATCGTCGCCGACGAGCCGATCTCCAGCCTCGACGTGTCGATCCGCGCCGAGGTTCTGGAGTTGTTCGACAAGCTGGTGCACGACCGCAGCATGGGCATCCTGTACATCACCCACGACCTGCTCAGCGCGCGGATGCTCTGCGACGAGGTGCTGGTGCTCAACGAGGGCAAGGTGGTCGAGCAGGGTCCGTCGCTGGACGTGATCCGGGCGCCGAAGGACGACTACACGCGGAAGTTGCTCGAGGCCATCCCGAACCCGTTCGCCGAGACCCGCGGGTGAGGTCAGGAGGTGGCGGTCGCGACCTGACCGTCGACCAGGAACGGTTCGAACGAGCCGTGCGGTGCCGTGCCGTCGTGGTTCATGATGATCTCGGGCGAGTACTGCAGCAGGTACACCCGGCGCAGCTTGTCGGTGAGGTTCGCCCCGCTGCGGTGGATCACGGTGCTGGAGAAACACACGATCGACCCGGCCGGGACGATCACCGGCATCCCGGGGTCGGAGCCGAAGTAGCAGACCTGGTCGCCGGTCTCGATCGGGACGTGCTTGATGTACGACTTGATCCCGGAGCGGCTGTACGGCAGCAGGTACACCGATCCGTTCTGCTCGGTGACGTCGTCGAGCGCGATCCAGCAGGTCAGGTACGGCGTGTGGTTCTCGTGGACGTATCCGGAGTCCTGGTGCCAGGCGAACGTGGTGTCCGGGTCGCCGGCCTTGATGACGTACTGCTCCCAGAACAGGTAGGAGTTGTCGCCGAGGACGCGGCGGCAGATCTGCTCCATGATCGGACCGAAGATGAAGCTGCGGAGCTCGGGGCGCTGCTGGTAGACCATGTTGCTGAAGTATCGCTTGCCCTTGGCGTTGATGCCGATCCGGTCCACACCGGCCTCGTCCATGGCGGCGTCGAGGCGGTCCATCGAGAACTGGGCGGCACTGCGCAGCAGTTCCAGATCGTCGGGTCCGATGACGTTCTCGAGAACGAAGTACCCCTCCTCGGCGTACTGGGCGACCTGGTCGTCGCTGACGAGCTGGGCGATGGAATTGTCCGTATGCGTCATGATGATCACTCTGGCAAACCGGCAGCAGCGGCCGGAATGCCCGCGGTGGCTGTTCGATGCACGTTTTGGCGCAGGAGATCACTGTGACGACCGGCGGATACCAGCGGATCACGATGTCGGACCAGGCGCCGACGCCGTTCGGCCGGGTGCTGCTGGCCGGGGAGGTCTCCGATGCCGAGCCGCTGGTGCCGGGTCCTCTGCACGCGTTGCCCGGCACGGTCATCTCGCTGGTCACCGCTGGTTGTGGCTTCTATCGGCATGCCGATCTGCGGACCGACCCGATCGTGGCACCGTCGCTGACGGTGGTGTTGCCGGGGGAGCGGCATTGGTACGGGACACGGCCGGGCGAGCGGTGGAGTGAATGGTTCGCTGTCGTCGAGGGACCCGCCTTCGATTTGCTGCGGGAAACGGGGCGGTTGACCTGGTCGGGACCGCGGCCGTTGCCGCGCGGGGTGAGTCCGGCCGATCTGGCGTTGTTGTTGCGTGCCGCTCCGCCGCGGGCCGGCGCCGAGTCGCAGATCTGGGCGTTGGCGAGTTGGTTGTCCGGCGCATTGGCACCGCCGGTCGACGACGAGACGGCCCGCTGGGAGCGGGCGGCTCGGCTGCTGGGTGAGGACCTGCCGGCGCGGTTGGAGATGCGCCAGGTGGCCTTCGAGCTCGACCTGGAGTACGACCGGTTCCGGCGGGTCTTCCGGGAGCGGTACGGGCGGTCGCCGCTTGCCTTCCGCAACGACCGTCGGCTGGAGGCGGCCGCTACGTTGCTGCGGGCAACCAATCTGACCTGCCGGGAGATCGCGCGGCGGATCGGGTTCTCCGACGAGTTCCACCTGTCCCGCCGGTTCCGCAGCCGGTACGGCGTTTCGCCGACCGCGTACCGGACCGGTTCGACCAGTACCTAGGAGACGCATGATCGAGCCTGTCATCCAGCGTGGGATCGCGATCGCCGGCGAGAACCCGATGATCGTGCTGTACCGGCCCGGCAGCGACGACATCGTCGCGCTGGTGAGCATGTGGACGGCCATGTACTCACCCGTCGGCGCTGGTCGCGCGCTGCTCATCTGGACGGATCCGGAGGCCACGGGCCTTGGTGGTGACGCGCCGGTCGGGATGTACGCCGACAACCCGGCGCTGGCGCCGTACGTCTGGGAACACTTCTACCGCGACTACGACACCATCCGCGGGCGTGGCATCGAGGAGCACGGGGTGGTGGCAGCTCGCTTCACCGAGATCTCCGGCGGCGACCGGTTCCACCGCATCACCTGCGTCACCGGCACCACCACGATCGAGCTGGAGTGGCGCGACGTCCTCGACACCTTCCAGGTTCAGACCCGCCTCACCCACTACGAAACCTCCGCTGTCGCCCGCCCCTGCGCCAGCGCCGAAGTCCGCGTCAACGGCCAGGCCGCCTTGGGCGAAGTCCACCAGCCCGAAGGGTGGTTCGGCAGCTCCGCCGCCCTCGCCTTCGCCGAAACCTGGCGCGAACTCTGACCCTTGCTCGTCAGCGCAGCGGCCGGAAGGTGTTCTGCAGGTCGGCGGTCCACTCGTCCGGCATCCCAGGGAATGAAGTGACCGCCGCCGGGGTGGGCGGTGAGTGTGGTTGTACGAGGCGGCGCGGTCGATGCTGAGGAAATTGTCGACGCGCTCCTCGGGAGTGTGGACGCTCGGCGGGTTCTCATGGCCGACGAACGTGATCCCGGTCGGGAAGGTGTGTTCGGTCGCGGTCCAATTCAGCCGGCGCTCGAGCTCGACGGTCCGCTGACGAATCTCGGGAGGCAGCCCTGCCGCAATGGGGTGCCCGCCGCTGAGGTCCCAGCCACGGGCGCCGTTCAAGAAGTCCAGTTTGAGCGCCGAGCCGATATGGATCCCGTACAGCTCGTCAGCGTACTTGTGGCCGAGCCGGTCGACCACTTTCGGCGCAGTACTCGACGAGCCGTTGCAGACGGGTGCGAGGAACGCCGTAGAAGCCGGCGTCGTTGCCTGCGTCACGAGGCCACTTGGTCGCGCGGAGGCGCCTGCGCAAGTCGTCCAGATTCTCGTCGGGTACGGCGATCTTGGTCGGTTTCCTGCGTAGGTGTCCGCGAGTTGGTCAGCCGGTGCACTACGTCGATCGAGCCGTTCAGTGTCGCGCGTTCGTCCGGGGTGAGGTGTTCGACCAGGGCGTCGAGCTTCGCGACCCGTTGTCGGTGCCGGGAGCGGACGACCTGCCGACCGGTTCTGGTGACCGAGATCAGGCTGCCGCGTCCGTCGGTCGGGTCCTTGCGGCGTTGCACCGCTTGCCCGCGCAGCGCCTCAACGGATCTCCAGGGCCATGACAATCCGCGTCGATCCGCCTGCGCCACGCACAGTCGTCCGGACCTTCGGGCGATTTTGATGGCCTAGGGGTCCGGCGACGCACCGAGTGCCCCCGTACTGCGTGTCTGCGCGGTGAGTGCCCGTGTGCTGGGTGTCTGCGCGGTGGGTGGCCGTGTGCTGGGTGTCTGCGCGGCGAGTGCCGCGCACCGCAATGCGCGCCCCCGCATGCATCCCGCATCGGGTGCCCCGCACCCGCACCGGGCCCCGCACCCCGCCGCGCACCCGCACGCGCTCCGGGCGTGCGCACCTGCGCACCGCGCAGCACAACTGGTGCGGCGCTCAGCACGTCGAGTACCACGTCGACTGCTCGCATTAGCCCCCGGCCCCACGACCATGCGGCTCGCACCGATCACGCCGGTCGGCGCCTCCGACCTGACGGGCCGGCTCATCCGGTCGGCTGGCGGCCTGGAAGCGCTTCGCCGCGGCGCCGGCATCGAAGCCCCACAAGACGACGCCGTCCGCGGCGGCTCACCACGAACGTGGTGGCGCCCGACTCGTCCCGGAGGTACCACCGCGCGAAGGAACTCTACGGAAGCCGGTGCGTGCCGGTGTGGTCGACGAGGAACCGGAACCCGTGCGGGCTGGTCCACTCGATCCCGCCGCCGGGCACGCGGCGGTTCCGCCATCCGCCGAAGGTTTTGGCGCGGTGGTGGAGCCGTCCTTGCGGGATGAGGTTGTCGACACTGGTCTGCCCAGGCGGCCCGGTCTGATCCGCGCGCCC
>NZ_JBEZFT010000074.1:0-34468 GCF_040649595.1 Kribbella sp. NPDC048915
ATCGTGTTGTGGGTTCCGTACCCTTCACACGGGTCAGGAACCCACAACACCGTGGGTGAACCCACCGTGCGGGGACGCGCGCGTGCGGGGACGCGGGCGTGCGGGGACGCGGGCGTGCGGGGACGCGGGCGGTGACGCGGGCGTGCGGGGACGCGGGCGTGCGGGGACGCGCGCGGTCAGCCAGTCCGGGCGCTGACTCGGTCACCCAGACCCACCCACGGATCGGCCACCAGAGCCGGATGACCTCTCGTGTTGGGAGTTGTCGGCTCGTATACCGGCAGACAACCCCCAACACGACGGGATGTCCCCCCTTGCGTAGAAGTCACGCAGCCGACCCACCGCGACTCGGGAGGCTCGGGCGTGTGGCGTGTGGCGCGTGTCAGGTCGACAGGACGTCTCCCGTGCCAGGGCCACAGCCGAGCGTGAACCAGGCACCGAACACACCCGCCCCGCACCACACGACCTGTCGAGCGTGCACACCTTCGGGCCGTGCATCAATCATCTAGGAGAGTTATCGCGCCGAAGGTGGAGGGTTATCACCCGCCATACGCCAAAAAGCCTCCTACGTTGAGCACGGGAGGCGGGCACGTGAAAGACGGGTGCGCGAGGGGCAGGGAAAGAACGCCGCCCATCTCGCTAGCACGCTGGGGCGGTGGAGACGTGGGTTGCCGACGCGTCAGGAATTCGCGTCCGCGGGCAGCAGTGCAGACGGAGCACGCGAGGGCCGGGCGCGAGGGGCGTAGAAAAGGGCGGCACCCGCGTCGTCAGGGCGCGGGTGCGGTGCGAACTGGGGTGTGATCGTGTCAGAGGTCTTCGTCGCGGCGGCGGCGCCAGCGGTCTTCCATGCGCTCCATGAAGCTGCCGGACGACTCGTGTTTGGTGCGGTGCCGTTTCGTCGGCGGGGGCGGCGGGATGTCGTCGGACTCACCCGCGTTGCTGATCCGCTTCATGCTCAGCGCCGCGACGTACAGGCACGCGACCATCAGCACGAAGCCGATCACGCCGATGATGGTGTTGGGAATGATCGCACCGGTCATCAGCACCGCGATGCCCAGCACAAATCCAACGCCGGCGAGCACTGCCCGGCGCTTGTAGTACAAGCGCACATTGGTTCCTCGCATGGCGGAAACGAACTTGGGGTCTTCCGCAGCAAGGGCGCGTTCGAGCTGCTCGAACTGGCGCTGCTCTTCTTCCGAGAGGGGCACCGTCGATCCCTCCATGGTGAGCGCGATCTCGATAGGCCGCCTCCAGTCTAGGCCGCGCCCGCGTCACACGAAACCCTGACCGGCTGTCCAGCGCGTCACGGTCCGGCAACTGACCCGCGCGGCGCTGTTGTATGCCCAGGGCAGGCGGTTACCAAACCTGCCCGCATCGGCGTGTCGCTCACACCGTGTGGGCTGATGGCAAACGTTCAGCGGGCCGCAGGTGATCCGCCCGTCACGCTCCGTCGCAAACCGGCAGGCGCCCAGCGACCCAAGCCCCGCCCTACGCGCCGCCGGTCAGCGCGTGGGGCCAGTCAGCGCGTGGGCAAGTCAGCGGGTGGGGCAGTCAGCGCGTGGCCAGGATGTGTAGCTGTGTCGCCAGCGCCCGGAACGCCGGGTGCTGACTGGCGGCTCGCTCGAGCTCGGCCAACGAGTCTGCCGCGCCCGGCTCGGTGTCGACGAAAGCGGACGGCACCAGATCGGCGAAGGTCCGCACCCCGTGCACGGTGTGCACCATGAACCCGGCGTCCGCCAACTGCCCGGTGATCCCAGCCTCGTCGAACCGTCTGGGCATCGGGTCGGTCGCACCCCAGCGCCCGTCCGGGTCCTGCAGCGCGACCCGCGCCTCGGCCAGGTGGCCGGCCAGCGCCCGGGCCAGTACGACGGCGTTGCGCTGGGCAACCAGCAGACTCAGGACGCCGCCCGGGCGCAGGACCGAGGCCATCGCCTGCAGCGCCTGGACCGGATCGTCGACAACCTCGAGTACGCCGTGACACAGGACGGCGTCCGCGCTCGACTCCCCTGCCAGACCGGGGAGTTCTGCCGCGTCGCCCTGGACGCCGCGGACCAGATCGCTGACGCCTTCGTCGCGGGCACGCCGTTCCAGGGAGGCCAGTGCGTCCGGGCTCGGGTCGACGACCGTCACGCGGTGCCCTTCGACGGCCAGTGGTACGGCGAATCCGCCCGTACCGCCGCCGAGGTCGACGATGTCGAGGCCGGCGCCGGAATCGGTCCGTTGCCGCGCCGCCAACGCCACCCGCAGCGCTTCTCCCACCAACGCGGTCCGTACGCTGCGCCGCCGCCGATCCACCATCAACCCTCCAGCCGGTCCCCCATCGTCACCCACCGCGCCACACCCTACTTCCCCCACCGCCGCCGCCCGACGCCGGTTTGCCCGCCGCCGGTCGTCACCGGTTGTTAATGGCTGACGTCTGTCGCAGCGGGCGGGTCCGGGTTCACGCTCGTACCAAGGGGAGATGCGATCACCAGGGAGGGGATCATGGCCATCTTCAGCAAGTCCTTCGACGAACCGGACGAGCGGCGGACACCGGACAAGACCGTCGTCGACGTCGTCAAGCTGCCGGGCGCGAGCGTCGCCCGCGTCACATTCCAGCCCGGCTGGCGCTGGTCGGAGTGCATCCAGCCGGTCGTCGGCGGTGATTCGTGCCAGGTACGCCATGTCGGCACGCTGCTCGCCGGCGAGATGGAAGTCATCCACAACGACGGTTCCAAAGCACGCCTGCTGCCAGGGGCCGCCTACGTCATCGAACCAGGCCACGACGCCCGCGTGGTCGGCGAACAGGTAGCCATCGGCCTGGAGTTCGAAGCCCAGGCCGCCGAGACGTACGCGAAGTCGTAAGCCCGGCCGGACTCACCAAGGCCGCGCCGGCGAGGCCGCTGGTCGCGACGGGAAGGCTTGCGCCCAAGCAACTCGAACCGGCGACCTCACTGGCGCTGTGCGGTGGGCGTGCGGGCGATCAGGTAGAGGCGGCGGGTGGTTTCGGAGCGCGTCAGGATCGGGCTCCTCAAGTACCACTCGAGGTTCGCCAGCCCGGCTGATTCCAGCAACGTGACCAACTGGTCGGGGTTGTGGAGCACGTAGTCGAGGTTCACCTCGTGGCCGAGCAACTCGTCGGAGTGGCGGACCTCATCGCCCGCGTGCAGGGCGAGGACGAGCCAACCGCCCGGGTCGAGCGGCCGGGTGAGCGCGGCGATGACGTCGGGGAGTTCGGACGCGGCCAGGTGGATCAGGGAGTACCAGGCCAGGACCGCCGCCCAGCCCGACGACGCGGGTGGACGGCCCAGACGCCGCAGGTCGCCGACCTCGAACTGCAGGTGCGGGAACCGTCGACGCGCCTCGGCGACCATCTCAGGTGAGAAGTCGATCCCGGTGGCGTCCACGCCGGCGTCGGCGAGGTACGCCGTGATGTGCCCGGGGCCCGATCCGACTTCGACGACGGGGCGACCGTTGGCGTGGGCAACCACCCGGTCGAGCAGCCAGCGCTCGAACGGCAACGCATCCAGCTCATCCGCGTACGTCGCAGCGACCGCGTCGTACGCCGTACGCACCCGAGCGTCCCGTTCCTCGACGCCGTCGGCGATGACCGCGTCACGATCAACGGTCTCGACGACGGGTGCGGCCTCCGCCTCGGGAACCGGTCCGAGCAGGTGGATCCAGCGGCGATCGTGCTGACCGGCGCGGCGCTCCAACTCGCGGACCAGCGGATCCGGGCGCGCTGCCATTCGCTTGAGGCACTCCTCGACGTCGGAGCGGTCCGCGAACTTGTGCAACCGCTCGGTCCGGGTGCGCAGTTCCCCCGGTGCCTGGGCGCCGCGCAGCAGCAGCACGGTGATCAGCGCGCGCTCGTCGTCGGACAGTTCGAGCTTCTCGTCGAGGGTCTGGTGGTACTTCAGCGTTCGGCGGCCGACGTCGGCCCAGACGATCCGCAGCAACTCACGGTCCCGCAGGCCGCGCGCGACGCGCTCGACGGTCGCCTGGTCGTAGTCGACCACCGGCTCGCGGTTGCTGGTCTGGTTGCAGGCCGTCCGAAGGGCGTTCGCCGTCAGCGGGTACGACGCCGGCACGGTGACCTGCTTCTCCAACAGGCTGCCGAGAACCCGCTGCTCCTCAGCATCCAACACAGGAAGTCCACTCACCCCGCCGACCCTAAACGCTCCCCACCCACCCCGTCTCCCACCCAGCCCCAGGCGGGTGGTCAGCCAGGTTGGTAGGTGTCGGGGAGGGTCAGGGGCTCGAACGCGGTGCCGTTGCAGGTGGGGCAGAGGGCATCGGCGTACAGGCCGGAGCCGGCGCAGCGGGTGCACAGGCCGTCGTGCCAGGATTCGCCGGACAGCGCGTGGTGGGGACGTGGGTAGTGGGTGTCAGGGAGGTAGCACTCGGCGCCGGTGAGGGCGTGGACACGACCGCACAGGTCCTTGCCCAAGCCTCTCGAGGGTTCGCTCACGGTCGGGATCTCCTCAGTGCGAGAAACGTGCGCTTCAGCTGGCCTGCATCCAGGACTGGGTCAGGACCGACTGCGGGTCGGTGGTCGCGGTGAGCACCGGCGTGGTGGACAGGCGCAGGCTGGCTTCCACCTGGGTGTAGAAGGTGTCGACGGCGCGCACCAGATCGTCCGCCTCGCGGGTGGTGACCGCGCGCTCGAGCCCCGCCTCGGCGGCGGCGCGCTGGGCGGCGCCGGCGGCGAAGAACGTCGCCCACTCGCCGAACTCCGGCGCGACCTCCGCGAGCAGCACCCAGGCGTTGCGCTGGATCCGGCGGCGGCTGCCCGAGCGGACCGGGCGGGCCCGCACGGCGAGCACCGCGGCGGCGACCCGGAGAGCGGCGACGTGTGCGCTCGAGTAGCGGATCAGGTGGTCGTTGGTCTCCGTCGCCTCGGCCAGGGCGGTGCGCGCCCGGGACAGCTCCCGGCTGGCCGCACCGGCCGCGGCCGGCGATACCGGTGAAACAGTCATCGGTCGGTCACCCTTTCCAGTTGCCAGCGGCCCGAGTGCGGGTCGTGGGCGAGATCGAACATCTCCTGCCCTCCGGATCGGCCGCAGCCTGCTTCGAGGCGGAAGACCGTGCGCTCCGGCCCCCAGTCCGCGTCGAGGACGCCGACCGCGGCCGGGCTGGTGGCGAGCACCGCGGTGGCCGTCTGGGCCGCGACCGCAGCCGGTACGGCGGGAAGCATGGCAGCGGGGCGGGAACGGGGATTGGCCGCCGCTGCCACGCCGGCCGTGTGGGCCCGGGCGGGGGTACGCGCCGCCGAGCAGGCCTCGGCGACGGTGGCGGCGTCGATCCGGGCCAGCGAACCGTCCCGCTCGGTGGCACGGGATGCCAGCGGGTCGTAGGTGTGGCCGGTGCCGATCACGCCGCGCTCCCACCAGACGGCGGTCTCGGTCCACTGGGAGCGGACGGCGCGGACACGCCAGAGGCGACCGCGCCAGAGGAACTGGTCGGGGACCTGTACGCCGTCCACCGCCACCGAATGCACCTCGACTGCGTCGTCGATCTCCCACATGGCCCATCGCCTCCTGTTCACACCGTGCCCCGAGCCGGCGGCCCGGCGGGTGGGCACGGGGTGGGGGTCGAGAGCCACCCCGGTGCCCGGCCCGCCGGGACCACCGGATTCCGATGCGGCCGCAACTCCGCACCGGAGTCCTTCAGCTGTCCGGTCCACCTCGGTCCGGCCTCCCGACGAAACCGGGGCCGAGGTAATCGAACATCTGTTCGAACACCGGAAGCGTATCGCCGCCCGCCGACAGTCGTCAACGTTCCGTAAGGCTGGCGTGGCGCCGGAGGCGCCGAACGGCCGCCAGACTGGGACTTGTCCGACGAAGGGAGCACCGATGCGGAAACGGACAGCCTTGATCGCCGCGGCGGCGGTCGCCGTGGTGGTGGCAGGCGTCGGCCTGCCGCTCTTCCAGCCGTGGCGGCTCGTCACCGACACGGTGGTCGACGAGGCGCTGCCCGGCGCTGTTCCGATCTCCACGACTTCATCGTCGACGACGCCACCGACAGTTTCCGGCGAGCCGCGGCAGACCACCCCTCCCCCGGCCTCCCGACCGCCCTCGCAGCCCGCCCCCAGGCAAACACCCAAGGTGACGAAACAGCCGACCTCACGACAACCCGCGGGTCCCACAACACTGCTCTCCGGCAGGCTCATCACCCACGAGCACAAGACCACCGGCACAGTGGCCGTACTGAAGCTCCCCGACGGCCGTCGCATCCTCCGGCTGGAGAACCTGAACACCTCGGACGGCCCCGACCTCAAGGTCTGGCTGAGCGATGCGAAGGTGATCCCGGGCAGAGCCGGCTGGCACGTGTTCGACGACGGCCGGTACCGCAACCTCGGCGACCTCAAGGGAAACCGCGGCAATCAGAATTACGCGATTCCCGCCGACGTGCAGCTGGACGACTTCCGCAGCGCGGTGATCTGGTGCGACCGGTTCAACGTCTCGTTCGGCGCCGCACGCCTCACCTGAAACCAGATCGCCGGAGCCGGATGGATGCGCCTAAGCTCGACGCCGTGAGCAGTCATCCCAACGTGCAGAAGGTCGCCGACGCCCTCGCGGCGGCCGGCGCCACCGGTGAGATCGTGATCCTGGACGAGGCGGTGCCGACGGCAGCGGCCGCGGCGGCCGAGCTGGGCTGCGAGGTCGGCGCGATCGCGAACAGTCTGATCTTCGACGGCGACGGCAGCCCGGTCCTGATCCTGACCTCGGGCGCGCACCGCGTCGACACCGGCAAGGTCGCGGCCGAGCTCGGGATCGGCAAGCTGAAGCGCGCCACGCCGGATTTCGTGAAGCAGCACACCGGTCAGTCGATCGGCGGCGTCGCCCCGGTAGGCCACCCCGGCCGTGTCCCGACGTACGTCGACGTCGCCCTCGAGCAGTACCCGGTGATCTGGGCCGCCGCGGGCATCCCGCACTCGGTGTTCCCGACGACGTACGGCGAGCTGCTCGAGCTCACCGAGGGCACTCCGATCACGGTCAACTGAGCGGTGCACCGAGTACGGCGGGAATCGCCCGCCGCACGAACTTCCGGGTGAGCCCCGCGCGGGTGTACCGCCACCACGGACCGGTCCGGAACGGCGGACCGTACCGGCGTCGCCGGATGTCTTCCACGACGTCCGCCGGAGCCCCCAATCGGGGCAGGACGTCGAAGGCGGCCCGCTTGGTGATCAGGTCACCGGTCGCGAGCGTCACGTGCGCACGGGCGATCGTCAGCAGGCTGAGGTCCACCCAGATGTCGGCGTACCAGTTCGACCGCTTGTCGGTGGCAGGCAGCCAGAACTCACGCAGATCGCGCCGGATGAACGCGAACAGCTCGTCGTCGGACGTCGGCGGCAGCAGTTCGAACGGCGCCGGCCCGTAGAGCGTTCGGTTGCCGATGGCAAGTTCCCGGCGGGTCACCGGCGTCACGGGCCGGTGGAAGAACCGCCCCTGCGCAAAGGTGGGGTGACGTACCGACGCGTCGCCCAGCTCTGACATCAGCATGTACGAGCAGTGCAGCTTGGCTGCCAGCGGATCGGCCTGCATCAGCTCCCGGTGCAGCCCGGCGACGACCGACGTCGGCGGTGCCGACACCACAGCGACGACGTCGAGGTCGCTGCGCCCCGCCTGGTAGTCCCCGAGCGCCAGCGACCCGTGCAGCCAGATCGCTTCGACAGCAGCGATCCGGCGGACAGAACGGACGAAGCCGCCCAGCAGCGGCTGGACGGCTTCGTCGATCACAACTGTCAGATTAGACCGCCGGTCGGACGTCCACGTCGGCGGCTCGGACGTACGCCATCCGGTGGCCGAACCAGATCTGGTAGTACTTGTCCTTCCCGAGCACCTGGACGTGGTCCGCGGGCGGCTGCCCGTTGAACGTCACGGCCCGGTAGTAGTCGGTCTCGATGTTCAGGTCGCCGACCGGGTAGGCCTGTCCGGCGCCGATCGAGTACTGCAGCGGGGTCACAGTCTGGTACGGAATGCCCTCCGGGTACGCCGACTGCTCCGGGTAGGCCCGTCCGTACACCGGCACCGACGTCTTACCGGCCTTCGGCTTCACGACCAGGCCGGGCTTGGCGAACGCGTCCGGCGCGGACTTCGGGCTCTTGAACCAGCCCTTCGCACCCAGGTACCAGACGGCCACCCAGTCGCCCTGACGCTCAGCCACGACGTACTGCGAACCCGCCGCGGCGCGGGAGCCGATGTCGGAGACCTCCGTGGTGCCGTCCGACCCGTCCGGGTGCAGACCGATGTCCTTGACCAGCGGAGCGTTGTCGTCCGGCGCCTGGCGCAGGTAGACGAAGTTGGTGCCCTGCTCGCGGCACGGCGTGCCCGGGGTGTCACAGCTGTTCAGCACCTGCACGTTGCCCTCGAAGCCGGGCTTGATGGTGACGATCGAGCCGGCCTTCACCGGCAACACCGACTTGCCCCAGATCGGCGCGCCGAGCAGGTCCATGTAGTGCTCCCAGTTCCAGTACGGTCCCGGGTCCCAGTGCATGCCGCGGACCGTGGACGGCACGGTACCCGGCACCTGGTCGTGGCCGATGATGTGCGCGCGGTCGAGCGGGATGTTGTTCTTGACCGCCAGGTACCGCACCAGCTTGGCCGAGTTGCGGTACAGCGACTCGGTGTACCAGGTCGCACCCTGAGCGGCGAAGCCCTCGTGCTCGATCCCGATGCTGTGCATGTTCACGTACCAGTTGCCGGCGTGCCAGGCGACGTCGTTGGCCTTGACGTGCTGCCAGGTGTAGCCGTCGGACGCGCGCATCGTGTACTGCCAGCTCACGTACGTCGGGTCCTGGACCAGGTTCAGCACACCCTGCCAGCCGCCCTCGGTGTCGTGGATGACGATGTAGTCGATCTTGCCGGTCTTCGGCCGGTTGGCGAGGTCGTGGTTGCCGTAGTCGCCGTCACCGAACTCGGAGTACGGCGCGGGCAGCCACTCGCAGCCGAGCGACGGCGGGCACTCGACGTCGGACTGGGCCGGCTTCGCACCGTCCGGCAGCGACAGCTTGGCCAGCTGCGACTTGTCCGGCGTGACGGCGACCGGCGGCATCACGATCTGCTGACCGGTGTTCGTGGTTCGGGCGGCACCCTTGGCCATGATCGTGTAGACGTCGTCGGCGAACCCGGCGGCGGTGGCCTTGGTGCCGGCCTCGGCGTACGACGCGATCGCGCCGTACCACTGGGCCGGGGAGGTGTTCGCGCCGACCGGCAGGCCGAGCGACTTCTGGTACGACGCCAGCACCGCGGCGCCGCCATTGATGTTGGCGGTGACGTCGGTGCGCAGCGTGCTCTGGTCGAGGCCGGTCAGCTCGGACGCCTTGCGCAGCGTCTGCAGCGAGTCGGCGCTGGCGACCTTCTGCTTGCCGGACAGGTCGGCGACCTCGGATGCGCCGAGCGCGGTGAGGTGCATCGGGCCGTAGCCGCCGGATGTGCTCGGCGCGCCGGCGTGGTCGTCCCAGCGGGACTGGGCGTACGCGACCGCCAGCAGCACCGGCTCCGGTACGCCGTACTTTTCGGCGGCCGCCTGGTACGCCGACGCGGCGACGGCGGACGGCGGACCCTGGACGGACGCCTCGGCCGGTGGACCACCTCCCAGCGACACGCCGGTCAGGGCGACCGGCAGCGCTACCGCAGCGAGTGCGGCAAGAATCTTCGGACGACGAAGCATGATGTTCTCCTGAACCCGTGGGTGGGCGGGTGCCGGTCACACAGACCGGCGGCCTAGTCACTCTGGGTCCGGGCGACGCGGATGTCAACGGTTAACTAAAACTCACGCCGTCGGGTTCGATACTGACGAAACCTCCCGGGCGCGACGAACGACGGAGTCACACCATGGAAGCGCTGCCGCTGGCGGTCTCGACTGGCTGGGCCAGTGGGGTGAACGCCTACGCCTGCGTGCTGATCCTCGGGTTGCTGGGCCGATTCGCCGGCGCCGACGACGTACCACACGCGCTGACCACCACGCCGGTGCTGATCGCGGCCGGCGCGCTGTTCCTGTTCGAGTTCGTCGCCGACAAGATCCCGTACGTCGACTCCGCCTGGGACGCGATCTCGACGGTCATCCGGCCGACGGTCGGGGCGGTGATCGCGGCGCTGCTCTCCGGCGAGGCGAGCACGCTGCAGCAGGCCCTGATCGCGACCACCGGCGGCCTGGTGGCGCTGCTGTCGCACGCGGTGAAGTCGAGCCTCCGGCTGGCGATCAACACCTCCCCCGAGCCGGTCACGAACGTCGCCGCGTCGTCCGGCGAGGACGTCGCGGTCGCGGGCGTGGTGACGCTGGCCGCGTTCCATCCCGAGATCGCACTCGCGGTGGTCGCCGTCCTGCTGATCCTCGGGCTGATCGGGGTGTACCTGGCGTTCAGGTTCATCCGCCGGGGTTATGCCAGGTTCAAGGCCTGGCGAGACAGACGGAGTCGTCCAGCAACGGGGAGCAGTGCAGTCTGATGGCCGAGGTGATTGTCGTGGGCGCCGGTCTGGCCGGCCTCGCGAGTGCTGTCCGGCTGGCCAAGCTCGGCCACCAGGTGACGATCTGCGAGCGCGACGAACGCCTCGGCGGCGCCCTGGGCCGGCTCGAGGTGGACGGCTTCTGCTGGGACACCGGAGCCGCCAGTACGACGCTGCCGGCCGCGCTACGCGACCTGTTCCGCAAGAGTGGACGCCCGATCGAGAGCCTGGTTCGGCTGGAGCCGGTGACCGAGCCGCGCCGCCACCTGTTCACCGACGGCTCGGTACTCGACCTGCCGATCAGCGACCGCGGTGCGCAGGAGGAGGCGTGGACCGGCCTGGCAGGTGCGTCCGTCGCCGCTCAGTGGACCGCGCTGGTGGACAAGTACGGCGACACGTGGCAGCTCCTTCGAAAGACCTCGCTGGAGCCCCCGCTCGAGGACAAGCTGCCGCTGAAGACCATCCGCGCGCTCAAGCCCTGGCAGTCGCTGGAGAAGGTCGCCCAGCGCGAGCTGACCGACGAGCGGGCCCGGACGGTCCTGCGCCATTTCGCTGCTCAGGGCGGATCGGACGCGGACAAGACACCTGGCTATGTGGGCGTGTGGTCGTACCTGGAACGCACCTTTGGCCGCTGGACGATCCCCGGCGGATTCGGCGCGCTCGCGGACGCACTCGAAAAGCGCGCCGGCGAGCGGAAGATCACCGTCCGCACCGGCGCCGAGGTGGTCGCTGTCACGACCGCAGCCGGCGCGGTGACCGGCGTACGGCTCGCCGACGGTGAGCAACTGCCCGCGCAAGTTGTCGTGAGCGACATCGACCCCAAAGTCCTCTACGAGTCGCTCGTCGACGACCCGGCGGCCAAGAAAATCCGCAAGCGGATCCTGTCGACGCATCAGGCCCAGGCGGCGTACGTCGTACACCTCGGACTGAAGGAGCCGCTGCCGGAGCTGCCGTTCGAGACCGTGCTGCACGGCACGCCGACCGTCGTCGTCCGCAAGGGCACCTCGGCGCCGGCCGGCCACCAGGCCTGGTCCGTACTCGTCCACGGCTACCCCACCGACGACGTACTCGACCTCCTGGTCGCGCGTGGGCTGCCGATCAGGGACAACGTGGTGACGCGGCAGACGTCGCCGTCCTGGTGGGCCGGAGTGGCTTGGGAGGGCTACCGGACCGCCCGTCGCCGGGCGGCCAACGTGTCGCCGGTCAAGGGGCTGTACTGCGTCGGTGCGGGCGCTCACCCGGGCTCCGGAGTGCCGGCCACCACGCTCGGCGCGGCGATCGTCGCGGACGCCGTCGGGAAGGCCTGAGACCCCTGTGGGGTTGGACAGAGTAGCCAACTAAGATTGGTTGTTCCTGTGTTCTGAGTCGGGGCGGGTCCCGGCCGTAGAGAGGACCTCGGTGGATCAAACCCCCACATCGGCCGATCACGACCACCACGCGACCGTGGAGCGGGCTGAGCTGGCGGCGGAGCAAGAGCATGTCGACCGGGTGTACGACCGGGTCGAGGAGGCCGCACGGTCGGCCTCCCGGATCGCGGTCGAAGGTCACCAGCGCGGTCAGGCGCAGAACGTCGGTCATGTCCGCGAGGAGGAGCAGACCGGGCTGTACGAGCGCGACGTGCTGGTGTACGCCGCCGCGCGCCGGATCGCCGAACTGGACGCCGAGCACGAGGGCCTGGTGTTCGGCCGGCTCGACTCCGACCAGGGTGACGACCAGCCGCCCGCGGCGACCGCGGCCGAC
This sequence comes from Kribbella sp. NPDC048915, assembly GCF_040649595.1. NCBI lineage: Bacteria > Bacillati > Actinomycetota > Actinomycetes > Propionibacteriales > Kribbellaceae > Kribbella > Kribbella sp. NPDC048915. The sequence continues at coordinate 12,168 of NZ_JBEZFT010000074.1, forward strand.
CTGGAGAAGCTGTACATCGGCCGGATCGGTGTCCGCGACGAGGAATACGAGCCGCTGGTGATCGACTGGCGCGCGCCCGCGGCCGAGCCGTTCTACCGCGCCACGCCGACGGACCGGCAGCGGGTCGTCCGCCGCCGCGTCCTGCGGAACAAGGGCGCCCGCATCGTCGGCATCGAGGACGACCTGCTGGCGCCGGAGCGGGCGCCGCAAGACCTGCCGGTGATGGGTGAAGGCGCGCTGATGGCGTCGCTGTCCCGGGCTCGCGGACACACGATGCGCGACATCGTCGCCACCATCCAGGCCGAGCAGGACGAGGCGATCCGGGCGCCTGCCCGCGGCGTCACCGTGATCGGCGGCGGTCCGGGCACCGGCAAGACCGTGGTGGCCCTGCACCGCGCGGCCTACCTGCTGTACAGCGACCGCCGGCGCTTCGAGCGCGGCGGCGTCCTGGTCGTCGGACCGTCCGCGGCGTTCATGGCCTACATCGAGCGGGTGCTGCCCAGCCTCGGCGAGAACACGGTCTCCCTGCGTGCGATCGGCGAACTGGTCGACGGCGTGAAGGCCACCGCGGTCGACAGTGCCGCAGCCGCCGCGATCAAAGGTTCGCTGCGGATGCGCGGCGTGCTCGCGCGGGCCGCCCGCGACCGAGTGCCGAATGCGCCGACGACGCTGCGCGTGTTCATCGGCGGCGCGACCGTCGAGCTCGACGCCCATCAACTCGACAACGTCCGCCGCAACGCGCTGCGTCGTACGCCGCGCAACCGGGCGGCCGCCGAAGCCCGCAAGGAGCTGATCGCGGCGCTGTGGCAGCGGTTCCCGGAGGATCTGCGCACCGGACCTCTCGGCGACCGGGAGGCCTTCGGTGACCGCGTCACCGACACCCCGGCGTTCCGGACGTTCTTCAGTCAGTGGTGGCCGGTGCTGACGCCCGAGACGGTGCTGCGCTGGCTCGGCGACCCGCGCCGGCTGCAGCGGTGGGCGCGCAACGACCTCACGCCGGTGGAGGTCGAGACGCTCGCCGAGGCGATCCGGACGACGGACGAGTTCACCGTCGCGGATGTCGCGCTGCTCGACGAACTGAGCACGTTCCTCGGAGTCCCGCCGGTCACGGAGAACACCGACGAGGAGTTCGACTGGCTGGAAGGCCTGTCGGACGGCGTCAACGAGGTGCTCACCAGCTCCGAGCGGCGGGCGCGGGCGATTGCCGCGCGGGAGGCCGAGGAGCCGGAGGAATACGCGCATGTCCTGGTGGACGAGGCGCAGGACCTCTCCCCCATGCAGTGGCGAATGGTGACGCGCCGCGGCCCGCAGGCCAGCTGGACGATCGTCGGTGACCCGGCGCAGAGCTCCTGGCCGGACCCGGACGAGGCGCGCGCGGCGATGGATTCGATGCTGTCGCACCTGCAGCGGCACGCGTTCCGGCTGTCCACCAACTACCGGAACTCGGCCGAGATCTACTCGTTCGCCGGTGAGGTGATCCGGCAGTCGATCCCGGACGCCGACCTGCCGAACGCGGTCCGCAGTACCGGTGTGGAGCCCGAGCACCGGATCTTCGACGCGGGCAAGGTCGCCGAGGCCGCGGGCGACGCGGCCGGCGAGCTGCTGGAGCTGGTGGAGGGTACTGTCGGCGTCATCGCGCCGCCCGCGCTCCGCCCGGCGGTCGACCCGGTCCTGGCCGAGCTGAACGACCCACGCGTGGTCGCCGTCAACCCGCTCGACTCCAAGGGCCTCGAGTACGACGCCGTGGTCGTGGTCGAGCCGGACCGGATCGTCAGCGACACGCTCGGCGGCGTCCGCGCGCTGTACGTCGTCCTCACCCGGGCGACGCAGCGGCTGATCACCGTCAACAGCAGCACGCACTGGCTGCCTTCCGGCAGCTGACGCGCGAGGGACCGACGGACAGGACGTCTGCACCGCTCCCGGCCAACTGCACGCTCACGTACCGCCCAACGCACCGGCCGGCAGGCGACTACCTCCTGTCGGCCGGAACCCTATGCGCGAGGTACGACGTAGGACACCAAGTCGGCGTCGTTCGCGGACAGGTCGGCCCACGCGCAGGTCAGGTGCAGGACGGCGAGCCCGGTGGTCGGGTACTTCTGGGTGAGCTCGACGCGCTCGGGGCTGGTGCCGTCGAGCGCGAGGTCGTCGGCGAGCCACGGGATGCCTGGCGAGTGCCCGACCACGAGGACGGTTCGGGCCTCGGCCGGTGCCTCGTGGATGACGTCCAGCAATGTGTCGGTGTCGGCGTTGTAGACCCGCTTGTCGTACCAGACGTCCTTGGCGCTGACGCCGGCCTCGGCGACGAACTTCCAGGTCTCCCGGGTGCGTTTCGCGGGCGAGCACAGCACCAGGTCCAGTTCGATGCCTTGGGCAACGAGGTACCGACCGGCTGCACCCGCGTCGGCGCGGCCGCGATCGGCCAGCGGGCGGTCCAGGTCCGGCAGGTCGGGCCGGGTTTCGGCCGGCACCGCCTTGGCGTGCCGGAGCAGGACGAGCGTGCGGTCGATCAACAGGTCCGACGGGTCAGCCATTGCGTCAGGATACGACGCTGGCGCCTTGCAGGTTCAGGTACACCTGGCGCGTCGCCGTGGACCGGTTCAGGGTGATGAAGTGGATGCCGGGAGCGCCGCCGGCAAGCAAACGTTCGCACAGCTCGGTGGCGATCTCGACGCCGACCGCGCGGACCGCCGCCGGCTCGTCCTCGACCGCGAGCAGCCGCTCGGTGACGGCGGCCGGCAACGCCATCCCGGTCAGCTCGGCCATCCGCTGGATCTGCTTGATGTTGGTGACCGGCATGATGCCCGGCAGCACCGGGATCTCGCAGCCGAGCGCGGCCGACCGGTCGACGAGCCGGAAGTAGTCGTCGGCGCCGAAGAACATCTGGGTGATCGCGTAGTCCGCACCGGCCTGTGCCTTCGCGGCCAGCACCTGCGCGTCGGCCTCGAGCGACGCCGCCTCCGGGTGCTTGTCCGGGAAGGCGGCGACGCCGACGCAGAAGTCGCCGAGCGAGCGGATCAGCTCGACCAGCTCGATCGCGTGATTGAGACCCTCGGGGTGCGCGACCCAGGGCTGGTTCGGTCCGCCCGGCGGGTCACCGCGCAGCGCGAGCATGTTGCGGACGCCGGCCCCGGCGTACGCACCGATCACCGACCGGAGCTCGTCCCGGGAGTGCGCGACGCAGGTCAGATGGCCGAGCGGCGTCAGCGAGGTGTCCTGCGCGACCCGTTCGGTGACTCGGATGGTGCCGTCCCGGGTGGTCCCGCCGGCACCGTAGGTGATCGAGACGAAGGTCGGCCGGAGCTGCTCGATCTCGCGGATCGACCGCCACAGCACCTCCTCCGCCTCGGGGGTCTTCGGCGGGAAGAATTCGAACGAGAACGACCGGTTCCCGGACCCGAGCAGCTCACGGATCGTCGGCGTGCTGCCGGGAAGCTTCGAGGGAAGACCGTTCGCCATGCCGATCAGGTTACCCGCGGTGGCCGTCGCCGTCAGCCGACCGACTACGCTCCGAGACGTGATCGGAGACGGGTACGGCGAGGTTCGCGGCCAGGGCGATGGTCCGGAGATTGCCGGCGGGTACGGCGAGGTGGACGTCCCGGCGGGGATCCAGCAGGCCCTGACGGCCTTCCTCGACCGGCAGGAAGCACGGCTGACCGCCATCGGTCCGGAGCTGGCCGAGCAGGTGCAGGTGGCCCGGGACGCGACCAGCGGTGGCAAGCGGCTGCGGCCGTCGTTCTGCTACTGGGGTTTCCGTGCCGCGGGTGGTGACCCGACCGGTGCGCTCGGCGAGCCGATCATGAACGCGGCGGCGAGCCTGGAGATGCTGCACGTCAGCGCGCTGATGCACGACGACGTGATGGATTCGTCCGACGTACGCCGGGGCGCGCCGGCCGCTCATCGCCGCTTCGAGGCGATGCAGCGCGAGCGCTCCGCGCGCACTGGCCACGGCGCCGATCCGGCCGGATTCGGTGTCGGCGCCGCGATCCTGCTCGGCGACCTGTGCCTGATCTGGGCCGACGAACTGCTGCACACCTCCGGCTTCGACGCGACCGCGCTGGCCCGCGCATCGCAGTACTTCGACGCAGTCCGGGTCGAAGTGACCGCCGGCCAGTACCTCGATCTGCTCGCGCAGGCGAGCGGCGAATCCGACATGGACCTCGCGCTGCGCGTGCTGCGGTACAAGTCCGCGACGTACACGATCGAGCGGCCGCTGCACATCGGCGCCGCGCTGGGCGGCGGGGACGAGCGGCTGATCGCGGCGCTGTCCGGGTACGGGCTGCCGCTGGGTGAGGCATTCCAGCTGCGTGACGACCTGCTCGGGGTGTTCGGCGATCCGGCGGTCACCGGGAAGCCGGCCGGGGACGACCTGCGCGAGGGCAAGCGGACGGTACTGATCGCGTACGCCGTCGACCACGCGTCGCCGGCGCAGCTGACCGAGTTCGACCGGCTCTTCGGTCGCCAGGACCTCGACGCCGACGAGATCCAACTGCTGCGCGAGATCCTCCAGGACTCCCGCGCGGTGCAGGCCTGCGAGGACCTGATCACCGAGCGGACCGAGGACGCGCTCTACGCGCTGGATCTGGCGCCGCTCGCCGACGAGGTCACCCGCAAGGCACTCACGGATCTCGCCGTCGCCGCCACCTCACGCGTCGTCTAGATGATCGATGCGCGGCCCGAGGGTGTGCACGCTCGACAGTTCGTGTGGTGCGGTGCGGTGCGTTCGGTGTCTGATTCACGCTCAGCTGTGGCCCCTGGCACGGGACACCTCCTGTCGACCTGACACGCGCCACACGCCACACGCCACACGCATCCTCGGCTCCATCACCGCCTACGACCGAAACCAGGCCAGGCCGTGCATCAATCAGCTAGTTACTGGTCCGCGAGCAGGTTGATCAGCCGTAGCAGGTCCGCCGTGGCGGGCAGGTTGCCGAGCACGATGACCTTGAGGACACCGCGCTCCTGGTCGTAGATGGTTTCGGCCTTGAGGTGCACGGCCTCGGGCTGGTTGAGCGCGCCATGGATGTGGGTGCTGAGCCGATCGGCGGTGGCACGGTCGACGGCGTCGATGTGCACGATGCTGGACGCTTCGACGTGCCGTCCGGAGCGGTCGACCTCGACGACGGCGGTCGGCGTACCGGTGAACGCCTCGAGGTCCTCGCGGGTGATCCGGTACTGCTTGCCGATCCGCACTGCCTTCAGCCGGCCGTCGCGGACGTAGTTGCGAATCGTCCGGACGTGCAGCCCCAGGCGCTTCGCGACCTGTTCTACCGAGTACAGCTCCTGGGCCATCTCCTCAGCGTAAGGCACGTTCCCTAGAATTCCCTATAAATAGTCAGATACGGGCATATAGGGTACTTTCAGGCACATGGTGACGCTGGCTGGGGTGGAAGTGCATGTGAGTGAGACGCCGCTCGTCGACGAGGCGGAGGTCACGCAGGCGATCGTCGACGCGTACTACGGGCACCAGGCCGAGTGGATCGCGTTCACACCCGAGCAACTCGGCGACGACTTCTTCGACCTGCGCACCGGCCGGGCCGGGGCGATCGCGCAGAAGTTCGTCCAATACGAGATGGGTCTGGCCGTCGTCGGTGACATCGCCGACCGGGTCACGGCGAGCAATCCGCTGGCGGACTGGGTGCGGGAGAGCAACCGCGGCCGCAACCTGCTGTTCGCCGCCGACCTCGACGAACTGGCCGAACTACTGAAGCAAAGGCGGATCCGCTGACTGAGGTGTGGGTTGGCTTCTGCCCGAGGGGAGATGGTCGCGGGCCGACGGGGTGAGGGATGGCCGGGGGTGATAGGGCGCGCGGGTGATTGGTGGCGTGGGCTGATGGTGGCGTGGAGTGATCGCTGCGTGGGGGTGATCGCGGGCGCGCGGGCGCGCGGGTGATCGCGGCGTGGGGTGATCGCGGCGTGGGGTGATCGCGGCGTGGGGTGATCGCGGCGTGGGGTTGTTGGAGCCGCATCTGTGGAGGGTTTTCCCCCGTATGGCGGGTAAAAGCCTCCAGTGTCATGCGGAAAACTCTCCTAGTACGGCAGCCGGACTTCACTAGGAGACTTTTCGCAGGTCAGCAGTTGCCGGCGGAGCAAGGTTGGTACAAACCCGGCGAACTGCGGCGGCCGGTTCACGGAGATCCCCCCGCGTGGGAGCCACCCGACCGACCCGAAACAGTCGACGGCGGGCGCCGCCGCACGACACCTGGCCACCCACACATCACTCACGAGACCCGGAAAGGCGCTCCTGAAGAGTTCGCTACGCAAGGACCGGCAGTGAGCTGAGCAGGTCGGGTGCGGTCGGCTCGGCGACGAGGACCCGGAGCTGGCCCGAGTTCGTGGTGTCCTCGGCGAAGATCTGCAGCGCGACGTCGACGGTGTCGTGGTCGTGCTCGAGCAGGTGCCGTACCCCGGTCCACAGCACGATTTCCGGTGCGCCGGTCGACCGGTCGCTGAGCGAGTCGGCCAGTGCGTCCCAGTTCCGCCCGAACCAGCGCGGCAGGTCGAAGGCGGTCGCACACAGGTCGAGAAAGCCGGCCTTGTCGTGGATCTCGCTGGTGTCGAGCAGCACGAACCCGAAGCCGGCGGCGGCCGCCGCCCGGCGGACCTCGTCGGCATCCGGAGCCGACGGCCAGCGGTACACACCCGGCCGCAATCCCGCGGCCAGCAGCGCACTCAACGAGCTCATGAGGTTCCCCCGTCTTCCGCGATCCGCCGGAAGGACTTGTAGTGGTCGTCGGTGTAGTAACGCTCACCGGCGTTGCCGGTCACGATCCGCCGGGCTCCCCGATCACTCTCCCCCGGTGTCTTCACGGTGTACTCGTGGTAGTAGCCGCGGTCGCGCTTCGGGAGGATCTTCTCGAAGTTGCCGAACACGACACCGTCCCGGCGGTACGGGTACGGGCCGCCGGCGGCGATCAGCGCGAGCGTGTCCCGCGCCTCCTTCGGCAGGTCGGCCGCCGCGACGATCGGCAGGCCGCTTTCGGCGTCGACGTCCGCCGTCTTCCTCGCCGTGCCGGCCGCACACCCGAACAGCGAGGCCGCGAGCGTGATCACCAGCATGGCGATCACCACGATCGCGACGATCCGCGCCGCCTTCGGGTTGTTGATCACCGCAGTCTCCGAGCGAACTCGGCGGCCGCCTCTCCCGGGTCGTCGGCCTCGGTGATCGCCCGGACGACGACCACGCGGGTGGCGCCTGCCTCGAGGACCTGATCGAGCCGTTGCAGGTCGATCCCGCCGATCGCGAACCAGGGCTTCGGCTGCCGGCGGCCCGCGGCGTACGACACCAGCTCGAGTCCGGCCGCCTGGCGTCCGGGTTTGGTCGGGGTCTCCCAGGTCGGCCCGACGCAGAAGTAGTCCGAGCCGACCTCGTCGATTGCGGCGTTCACCTGGCTGAACGTGTGCGTCGACCGCCCGATGATCGGGCCCGGTCCGGTGATCGCGCGCGCCGCCTGCACCGGCAGGTCACGTTGCCCCAGGTGCAGTACGTCGGCGCCCGCCGCGAAGGCGATGTCGGCGCGGTCGTTGACGGCCAGCAGTTTGCCGTGCCGCCGGCAGGCGTCGGCGAACACCTCCAGCGCGGCCAGCTCGTCGGCCGCCTCCAGGTCCTTCTGCCGCAGCTGCACGATGTCCACGCCGCCGGACAGCGCGGCATCGAGGAACTGTTCGAGGTCGCCTTGTTTCTCCCGGGCGTCGGTGCACAGGTAGAGCCGGGCGTCCGTGAGACGGTCGGTGTGGTCGGTCACACCTCACAGCCTGCCATGTCCGCGCGGAAAGTACGGAAAGTAGGGTGCTGGCATGGTCGCAGAGATCCCGGGAACGTCCGATGTGGTCCTGATCGGTGCGGGGCTGATCGGGCTGGCGACCGCATGGCGACTGGCGTCCGACGGCCTGCGGGTGACGGTCTGCGACCCGACTCCGGGCGCCCAGACCTCGACGGTCGCGGCCGGCATGCTTGCCCCGGTCACCGAGGTGGAGTTCGGCGAGGACGACCTGCTTGCGCTCAACCTCGCCTCGGCGAACGCGTGGCCAGCGTTCGCCGCCGAGCTCGAGGAGCACACCGGGCAGACCGCCGGCCTCTACAAGACCGGCACGCTGTCGGTCGCGTACGACGTCGACGACGCCGCCGCCCTGCGCCGGCTGGCCGACTATCAGCGCCGCCTCGGGCTCGAGGTGGAGACGCTGTCCGGTCGTGATGCCCGCCGCCGCGAACCGATGCTGGCGACCGGCGTCACCGCAGGCGTCTGGGTCCCGGGTGACCACTCCGTCGACAACCGGCAAGCGGTGGCGACTCTCCTGCGGGCCGTTGAGGTCTCCGGCGTGCAGATCGTTCGCCGGCGCGCCTCCAAGGTCATCACGTCCGGTACGACGGCACTCGGCGTACAGCTCGACAACGGTGACACGCTGCACGCCGGTCAGGTGATCGCTGCGGCCGGGCCGTGGTCGGCGCAACTGGACGGCGTACCTGAGGAGCTCCGCCCGCCGGTACGGCCCGTGAAGGGCGAGGTACTGCGGTTGCGTGTGCCGGAGGCGTACCGGCCGGCGCTGCACCACGTCGTGCGCGCAACGGCTCGTGGCTTCTCCGTTTATCTGGTGCCGCGACCGAACGGTGAGCTGGTCGTTGGTGCGACCAGCACCGAGCTCGGGTACGACACCCGGGTCCTGGCGGGCGGTGTGTTCGCACTGCTCCGCGACGCGCGCACAGTGCTGCCGGTCACCGACGAGCTGGAACTGGTCGAGTCGATCGCCGGACTGCGGCCCACAACGCCTGACAATGCGCCGGTTCTCGGCCCGTCCGGCCTCGATCGCTTGCTGTGGGCAACCGGTCACTACCGCAACGGCGTACTGCTGACGCCGATCACCGCGCAGATCCTTTCCGAGACCGTTCGGACCGGATCGTTGCCGGACCTCGGGAAGCCGTTCGTGGCCGCCCGGTTCGGCCAGTAATTCACCGTTGCGCGCAGCAACCGGAAGGATTGTGAACTACAACAATGTAGTTCAGCCTTGAATTGTAACCTTTACGTTACAGGCGTAACTCCAACCCCACTGGCCCCTGTTGTCACATCCGTCGCAGCACTTACGGTCAGGTGACGTTCACAACGGGGAGTTGGTTGCGATGCGCAACGTCGTACGGATGTTGAGTGGCCTGGCCGTTCCGGTGCTGACCGCCGCGGTGATCACCGCCGGATCACCCGGCTTCGGTGTGTACAAGGTCAAGCAGGGCGACACGCTGAGCCACATCGCCGCGCGCCACGGGACGAGCGTCTCGGCGCTGGTCGCGCTGAACAAACTGCCCGGCAACGGCAACGCGATCTACGCCGGCGAGTCGCTGAAGGTGCCGGTGAAGGGCAGTGGATCGTCCACCACCGCGAAGAAGCCGCAGCAGCGGTCGCAGCTCGGGCGGGTGACGTATGTCGTCAAGGCGGGCGACACGATCTCCGCGATCGCGAAGCGTTTCAAGTGCTCGCAGGCGAACCTGCTGGCCGCGAACGGCCTGCAGGCGGGCGACCGCATCTACGCCGGCAAGCCGCTGCAGGTGCCGGTGAAGCTGCGTCCCAAGAAGCGCACCGACAACACGTTCGCCGGCCGGACGTACGCCGACCACATCGTCGACCGGGCGAACCGGAACCGCGCGATCCTGAAACAGCGCAAGCTGCCGACGCGTTCCCAGATGCGGACGCTGATCGTCAGCACGTCGAAGAAGTACGGCGTCGACCCGGAGCTCGCGCTGGCGGTGAGCTGGCAGGAGTCCGGCTGGAAGCAGCGGGTGGTGTCACCGGCGAACGCGATCGGCGCGATGCAGGTGATCCCCTCGACCGGCGAGTTCGCGTCCCGAATCGTCGGCCGCGACCTGGATCTACTGAAGCCCCGCGACAACGTCACCGCCGGCGTCGTCCTGCTGAGCCGCCTGACCCGTGCGGCGAAGCTCGACATCGCGGTGGCCGGCTACTACCAGGGCCTCGGCGGCGTGAAGAAGAACGGCATGTACCCCGACACGAAGCTCTACGTGCAGAACGTGCTCCGCATCAAGGCCCAGCTGGAACGCGGGTGGGACCCCCTGCGGTGAGCCTGACACGGTCACGCTGAGCCGTTATCTACACTCTCTGCAGATGACTTGGGGAGAGGCGGCTCACGGCAGGTGACGGACGACGTGGACACGCAGGTCAGCGACCGCCTCGTCGGGCGAGTGCTCGACGGTCGGTACCGCGTGCGCTCGCGTGTCGCGAAGGGTGGCATGGCCACCGTGTACCAGGCGCTGGACACGCGCCTGGACCGGACCGTCGCGCTCAAGGTGATGCACGACGGGCTCGGTGACGACGCCCAGTTCACCCGCCGGTTCGTGGCCGAGGCCCGGGCCGCCGCGCGGCTCTCGCACCCGAACGTGGTGGCCGTCTTCGACCAGGGTGACGACGACGGCACGCTGTTCCTGGCGATGGAGTACGTCCCGGGCCGCACGCTGCGTGACGTCATCCGCGACCAGGCACCGCTGTCCCCCGCCCGTGCGCTCGATCTGCTCGCCCCGATCCTGTCCGCACTGTCCGCCGCCCACGACGCCGGCATCGTGCACCGCGACATCAAGCCCGAGAACGTTTTGATCTCGGACAAGGGCGCGGTCAAGGTCGCCGACTTCGGTCTGGCCCGGGCGGTCAGTGCCAGCGGCAACACCGCCACGCAGGGCCTGTTGATGGGCACCGTGTCGTACCTGGCGCCGGAGCTGGTCACCGACGGCAGCGCGGACGCCCGCTCGGACGTCTACTCGGCGGGCATCCTGCTGTACGAGATGCTCACCGGCCGGAAGCCGCACTCCGGCGACACCCCGATCCAGGTCGCGTACGCGCATGTGCACAACGACGTCCCCGCGCCGTCACTCGAGGTGCCGGGCATCCCGCCGTACGTCGATGCGCTCGTCCAGCGCGCGACCGCGCGGGAGCGGGATCTGCGGCCGACCGACGCGCGGGTGTTCAGCCGGCAGGTGCACCGGGTCCGCAGCGCCCTGGAGGAAGGGCTGCCGGACGACCCGGAGCTGACCGGCGACCTGACCGTGCCGATCCAGCAGATCCGGCAGGACAGCGGGTACGACGACGGCTACACGCGCGAGGTGCCTCGCTTCGACGAGCAACCCCTCCGCCACGAGACCATCGTCGTACCGGTCGAGCAGGGCCGTCCGACCGGCGCTCCGGCCACGTCCGCGCCACCGGTCAAGCCGCTGCCGCCGCGACGGCGGTCACGCGGTCCGCTGGCGCTGATCCTCATCCTGGCGGCCGCGATCGGCCTCGGTACGGCGGCCTGGTACTACGGCATCCACCGCTACACGACCACGCCCGATCTGGTCAACCTGGAGCCTGCGGCGGCGCAGGCGATGGCTGCGGAGTCGGGACTGCGGACGGTTCTGGACAACCAGGAGTACTCCGAGGACGTGAAGGCGGGGCTGATCATCCGGACCGACCCGCAGGCCGGTGACCGGATCCGCAAGGACGGTGAGATCGGTCTCACCGTCTCGAAGGGCCCGGAGCGCTATCGCGTGCCGCAGCTCGTCGGCCTCGACCTGCAGGCCGCGCAGCAGGCGTTGGGGTCGGTCAAGCTGATCACCGGGCAGATCAACGAGCAGTACAGCGAGACCGTGCCGAACGGCCAGGTGATCGCGATCAGCCCGAAGTTCAACACGCTGGTGAAGCCCGGTACCGCGGTCAACTTCGCGGTCAGCAAGGGCAAACGGCCGATCGCCGTCCCGGACCTGACCGGCAAGTCGTACCAGCAGGCGAACAAGACCCTGCGCAACCTCGGGTTCGTCGTGACGCGCACCACGCAGTACGACGAAAAGGTCGCCGAGGGCAACGTGATCAGCCAGAGTCCCAACAGCGGCACGCTGTTCGCCAAGGACAAGGTCGCGCTGGTCGTGTCGCTCGGCCCGCCGCTGCGCGAGGTCCCGGACGTGAAGCGCAAGACCACGGCCGAGGCCCAGAAGATCCTCACCCAGGCCGGTTTCGTGGTCCGGGTCGAGAAGGCACCGTTCAACCTGGGGCTGAACATCGTCGCCGCGCAGAACCCGAGCGCAACCAAGAAGGTCAAGCCCGGCAGCACGATCGTCATCACCGTGCTCTGAGCGCCGGTTTTGCCTTCCCTGGCAGGCGAATGATCTGATGTCCGGCGTGAGCCACCCGCGCCTTGCTGTGCTGGCCCTGCTGTCGGTCGCGGCGGCCTGGGGTTCGACGTTCTTCCTCACCAAGGATCTGCTCACCCGGATGGACGTCGCCGACTACCTGGCGTTGCGGTTCCTGATCGCGTCGGTCGCGCTGATCCTGATCCACCCGCCCGCGATCGGTCGGTTGAGCCGGCTGGACCGCGGCCGCGGGGTGGCCCTCGGCATCACGTACGGCATCGCGCAACTGCTGCAGACCGAGGGCTTGCAGCACACCTCGGCGAGCGTGTCCGGCTTCGTCACCGGGATGTACGTCGTGTTCACGCCGCTGCTCGGCGCCGTCATCCTGCGGCACCGGATCGGCCGCTGGGCGTGGTGCGCGACCGCGCTCGCCACGGTCGGTCTCGGCGTCCTGTCGCTGCGCGGGCTCAGCCTCGGCACCGGCGAACTGCTGACGCTCGCGTCCGCCGGGCTGTACGCGCTGCACATCATCGGTCTCGGCGCCTGGTCGACGTCGCGGAACGCGTTCGGCCTGTCGGCGCTGCAGATGATCGTGATCACCTGCGTGTGCGCGATCGGGGCGCTGCCGGGCGGGTTCTCGGTGCCGGCTACCGGGCGCGACTGGGTCAGCGTGGTGTACATGGCGCTGGTCGCCGGTGCGTTGGCGCTGATCGTCCAGACCTGGGCGCAGGCACACCTGACTCCCACCCGCGCGGCGATCGCGATGACAATGGAACCGGTGTTCGCCTCGACGTTCGCCGTCCTGTTCGGTTCCGATCAGCTGACCGTGCGGATGGTGATCGGCGGCGCTTTGGTGGTGTCGGCCATGTATCTGGTCGAGTTGGCGCCACGGCGTAAGTTCGAGGCGGAAGTGCAGCATCTGGCCCAGTAGCGCAGGCGGCAGGGGGATCATGCGAGCGAATCGGCGACGGGACCGGTGGTTCCCGTACGTCGTGATCGCGGTCCTGCTCGTGACGCTGGCAGCCGGGACGATCAACAACGTGGTGCGGAACCCGCAGCCGCGGCTGGTGTCGGACGGGCGGCCCGGCGGATCCGCACTGACGGCCGATTCGTCGCTCAGCAGCAACGATCTGCTGCACGGCGCGTTGACCGACCTGGACGGGTTGACCCTGCCGAACGGCGCGACGCTGGCCGGGTGGAACGGTCCGTGGCGGTACGTCTGGCCGCGGGACGCCTCGTTCGTCGCGGCGGCCCGGTGCGCGGTCGGTCAGTACTCCCAGGCCCGCGACGTGCTGTCCTTTCTGGATCGCGTTCGGCCCGCGGCGGGACGCTGGGAGGCGCGGTACACCGAGTCCGGCGAACGCGTCGCGGACGGGCGCGAGCCGCAGCTGGATTCGTCGGGGTGGGTGATCTGGGCAGCCTGGTTCTGCCGCGTCGGTGATCGGTACTGGGAGCTCGTGCGCGAGTCGGCCGACCAGATCGTCGCCGAGCTGGGCCGGGACGGGCTGCCCGCGGCGTCACCGGACTATTGGGAGCGGACGGAGAAGACACCGACGCTGGGGACGGTCGCTCCGCTACTGACCGGACTGCGTTCTGCTGTTGCTATTGCTACCCAGCTGGGCCGGTCGGACGACGCCGTGCGTTGGCGGACTGCGCTCGAAAGGTTGTCTGCGGCAACCGATCGGTCCTTCGGACCGGAGTACCCGCGGACACCGGCGCGGGCGGTGGGTTTCGTGGAGTCTGGTGTGCAGCCGGTCGGCACCGGTGGTGGACGGGATGCGATCGTGACCGTGCTCGGTCCGCCGTTCGCGCCGGCGCGGCCCGTTGTCAGTACGGCGATCGAGCGCGCGCACGCCGTGCTGACGCAGCCCAACGGTGGCGTGACGCCTGGTGAGGACTGGCGGACCGACGGGGTTTCCTGGACGCCGGAGACCGCGTTGTTCGCGCTGAGTGCCGCGGCGCGTGGGGATCAGGCCACTGCTCGGCGGCTGCTCGCTTGGCTGGCCGACCACCGGACCAGGTCGGGAGCGCTGCCGGAGAAGGTCAACCGCGACCTGGAAGCGGCCGGCGAGGCACCGCTCGCCTGGACCGCGTCGCTGGTCGTCCTCACCGACGCGGCGCTCCGTGGTTCGTTGCCGATCCCGGGTTAGTTCTTCTTCTGCTGTTTGAGCTCGCGGAGCCGCAACCGACGGAGCCTGCGCCGCCGCAGCCGTTGGCCGAACGACAAGGCTCCGCGCTCGCGGCGGCGGTTCTCGTCCCGCGTCAGCCAGAGCCACGCCCCGGCGCCCAGCGCGAAGATCGCGGCGGCGATCGGCACCGACAGGTACATCGCGAACGGCGACCTGTTGAAGACGGCGTCCGACGACGTCACCCACACCGTCACGTGCTCGCCCTCGTCCGGGCGGTTGCAGGTCGACAGCAGACCGTCGTGCTGACGGCCGTCGGTATCCGTCCAGGTCAGGTCGACCCGGTAGGACGTGCCGCTCGGGCTCCTCCGTCCGGTGCCATCCTTGTGCTCGGCGCAGGGACCGTCGGCCACCGCCGCGCCCGCAACGGCGTCCACCTTCGTGGTGCGGAAGGTCGCCTGCTCGAAGAAGTCGCCCGGCTGGTCCGACTGCACGAGCAGCGCGAGCCCGAAGACGATCGCCCACGCGAGCGCGCCCGCGATCGACCAGCCGACGACGAACAGCACCCGGCGTAGCACAGCACTCCCTCGCTCGTCCCCCCGTGGACGGCGCGAGTCTAAGTGTGCACCCGGGTCAGCAGATCTCCATGACGTCGTGCGTCGGCGCGTCCGGACGTGTCGTACTGGTCTTGCCGGAGTAGAAGAACGCGGTGGACGCGATGTCGTCCTGCAGCGGGAGGTACCGGCCGCCGGAGCGCCAGCCGAGGGCCTGGACGTCGACCCGAAGGCCCTCTTTGAAGCGGATGGGGTCGGGGAGGTGGAACCGGTACATGCCGAAGCGCTGCTGGCTCTGGTACTGCCCGTCCGGGCGGATCACCTGCGGCATCCCGAGGTACGGCGTACTGAACTCGGTGTAGCCGCCGAGGTGGGGTACGTCGAAGTTCCACGCACCGCCGAAGTAGTCCTCCGTGCCCGTGCCGCAGATCGTCGGGAACTCGTCGTCGCCGTCCAGGTAGAACTTGACCTCGCCCTCCCCCCACCATCCTGAGCTGTTGACGCCCCAGGCCAGGTAGGTGCCGACATAGTGCCCCGGGCCCTCGACGCCGTCCAGCAGAGTGTG
Source organism: Kribbella sp. NPDC048915 (assembly GCF_040649595.1). NCBI lineage: Bacteria > Bacillati > Actinomycetota > Actinomycetes > Propionibacteriales > Kribbellaceae > Kribbella > Kribbella sp. NPDC048915. The sequence continues at coordinate 27,510 of NZ_JBEZFT010000074.1, forward strand.
CACGGTCTTCGACGGGAGTGGGTTGCTGCGCCGCCACTGGGCGTGCAGGTACGCCGACTTGTCCGGTACCGCACCGAGCCAGTAGTCGACCTGGAAGTACACCACCACTGCCTCGTCGTGGGTGTTCTCCAGGGTCAGCTGCGCCCGCGACTGGAACGGCATCTCCCAGTAGCAGTTGAAGCCGCCGTTCGGGTTCACGGCGACCGGCAGCGAGTTCACCTGGGCGAACCGGCCCCACCCGGAGCAGAAGAAGTCACCGACCGGCGTCTCGATCGCCGGTGCCTGGTCGTCGTCCCAGTGCGCACGCAGGACCAGCCGGCGCCAGTGGTCGACGTGCGTGGTCAGCCAGATGTGCGTGATGCAGCCGGATCCGGTGATGTCCGCGAGCGTCACGGTCTCCCCCGGTCCGATCTCGATCGACGGCGAGACCTTCCATCCCTGGCCCAGGTCCCGGGCCGCGCGGGCGCCGGTCCCCTCGGTCCGCCGTCCACCCTGACCGGGCTCGCCGGTCGGGTTCTCCGCGCTGATGGACCGCGTCTCGACGTCCGCGAGCGCGCTGATGCCGGTGAGATTCCCAAGAGTCATACCGCGACCTTAGGCGCGCCAGGGTCCGCCGAGAAATCGATTGCCCACTAAGTGGGCAGCTGGAGCCGTGCGGCGCCGCTCAGCAGGGCGGACTGTTCAGCAAGGGCGGACTTTGGCTTCGAGGCCGTGCTCGAAAGAAAGGCAGGCCCAGGGGCGGCCCTGGTCCGACTTTGCGCGGACGATGAGCGGGTACGCGTCGGCGCCGCGGACCTGCGGGTTTCGCTCGGTCGGGAGCGAACCGACTGCACCGCCGCGTGCCTCGGCCGCGGCCTTGACGTCGGCGACCGACACCGCGCTGCGAGCGCCTTTCTCGGCGGCGTTCTTCGCGTCGGTCGCGACCTGGAGGGCGAACTCGATCTCCGGCGGCTTCGACCACAGCGTCTGCGTCACCGGGATGACGAGACCGAACATCACCAACCCGATCGCGGTGACGATCTGCCGCAGCCGCCGGCTCTGATCGGTGAGCAGCAAGGTCGCACACCCGAGCGCGAGCAGCAGCGTCAGCCCACGCAGGATCCAATGCCGATCCAGCCGCCCGTCCACCGCCAGCCCCGCCGCGACCGCCACCACCACACAGACCCCGGCCGCACCCAACGCCTGCACCCGAGGAGACAGAGAACGCATGCCGCAGACGATAGACGGTACGCCGGACCTGGCCGCAGGCACGTACTGATGTCGAGGACGTGGTGCCGGGTTCGTCCTAGGGTCGAAAGAGGCTCCATCGAGGGAAGGATTGCAGCCGTGGCGGTTGAGGAGATGAACAACGTCGGCATCGTCGTCGACGACTTGCAGCAGGCGATCGCGTTCTTCACCGAACTCGGCCTGGAGCTCGAAGGCGAGGCCGACATCCAGGGCAGCTGGGCGGACCGCGCGGTCGGCCTGGACGGGATCCACTGCCGGATCGCGATGATGCGCACCCCGGACGGGCACGGCCGGCTGGAGTTGTCGCAGTACCACTCCCCCGCCGTACTGGACTTCACCCCGAAGAACCCACCGCACAACATCCTCGGAATGCACCGGGTGATGTACAAGGTCGACGACCTCGACGACACCATCGCCCGCCTCGACCGGCTCGGTGGCGAACTCATCGGCGAGATCGCGGAGTACGGCGACCAGGTCCGACTGTGCTACTACCGCGGGCCGGCCGGCATCATCCTCGGCCTGGCCGAGTACCGCTGACCTACCTCAGGCGTCCAGGGCGAGTGCTCGGACGGCGCGTTCGATGCTGGGACGCAGGTCGAGGTCGGGGTCGACGGTGAGGCGGTGCAGGAGCAGGCCCTCACCGAGTGCCATGATCGCGCGGGTCGCCGGTACCGGATTCGCGATGCCGACGGCGGTCACGATCCGCTCGCTCCACTGCTCGAACACGATCCGCTGGCGGCGCAGCGGCTCGCCGAGTTCCGGATCGCCCGCGAGTTCGAGGAACAATGCGTACCGCGCGCGGGTGCGGGCGGCGTACGGCCCGCTCTGCAGTTCGGTCATCACGCACAGCCCGTCGATGAGCGCGTCGACGGTCGCGATCCTGGGCAGCGCGGCCGGGTCGAAGTCGGCGCGCTCGCGTTCAGCGATCCAGTCGACGATGCCCGCGAGCAACGCGCGGCGGGTCCGGAACCAGTTCGACGTCGAGCCCGCCGGCAGCCCGGCGCGCTCGTCGACGCGCGCATGGCTCAGGGCGCGAACGCCGTACGTCCCGAGCACCTCGACGGCAGCTTCGAGGGCGCGGTCCCGGGTGGTCGCGGGCATCGACACCTTTCTCGAGTGGGTCTACTATGAAAATAGTAGGCCATCGCACGAAGGGGGGACGCCATGGCCACGCCGGAACCCACGACGACACACTCGAACGACGCACCGATCTGGTCGCCGCCACTGCCTCCTGCCGAAGGCTTCGAGCATCTCGTGGTCTCGACGCCGGGGCTGCGCACGCATCTCGCCGCGATCGGCGAGGGCGAACCGGTCGTGATGCTGCACGGCTTCCCGCAGCACTGGTGGCAGTGGCACGCGATCGCGCCGGTGGTCGCCGAGGCCGGGTACCGCGTGCTGTGTCCCGACCTGCGCGGCGCCGGCTGGACCGCCGCCGACGATCTGCGCATCGGTCGCGAGACTCGTCTCCGGGACCTGTTGGCGATCTTCGATGCGCTCGGCATCGATCGCGCGCACCTCGTCTCGCACGACATGGGCGCGATCACCGCGCTGCAGTTGTCGTACGAGCATCCGTTGCGGGTGCGGACCGCCGTACAACTGTCCGTGCCGCCGGGATTCATGGCGTTCAGCCCCAAGGTGATGCCAGGGTTCCGGCACCTGCCGGCGTTCATCTGGCACAAGCCCGGTGCGTCGCTGCGCCAAACGTTCGCGCCGCCGTACGTCGCACATCCGATGCACGAGGCTGCTATCGAGGCACACCTCGCCCCGATGCGCCGCCCCGAGATCGACCGCGCGGTACGGCGGCTGACCCGAGGCATGATCCTGCCCGAGGCAATGCGCCTGGCCCGCGGCGCCTACCGCCGCCGCCGACTCACCGTACCCACCCTGATCGCCGTCGGCCGCCAGGACTACCCGTGGGCCGAGAACCTCGAGCACATCGCTCGCCACCCCGAACGCCACGCCGACCACGTCGAGCTCGCCTACATCGACAACGCCGCCCACTTCGTCACCGACGACAACCCCTCCGCCGTCGCCGAGCTGATCCTCGACTGGCTCACCCGCGCCACCTGACCGCTCGCGCGCTGCCCCGGTGATCTCACTGGGAAACAAATCGCCGTCAGGTGCCCAAAAGTTTCCCAGCGGGCGGCGGGCGATGAGTCTGGTGAAGCCGAGGGATCGGCCGGCGCATCCCACCTGCGTCCCGTGGCGCGCGGCGGATCAGCTAGAAGGGGAGCTTGGGTTGGGGTGGCGCGTGGGTGGGGTCCACGCCGTCGAAGAGGCTGCTTACCGACTCGCCGCCGTGGATGCGTTTGATGGCCTCGGCGAACAGGCCGGCGACCGACGTGACCTGCAACTCGGGGAAGCCGGACGGGCGCGGGACGGTGTCGGTGCTGATGACCTCGGTGATCGAGGGGTGGGAGCGCAACCGTTCCACGGCGGGACCGGCGAACAGGCCGTGGGTGCAGGCGACGGCGGCGGAGGTGCAGCCGTGGTCCTTGAGGCGGTCGAGGAGTTCGATGATCGAGCCGCCGGTGGCGATCTCGTCGTCGAGGACGATCGCCTTCTTGCCGGCCACGTCGCCGACGATGGCGTCGATCACGACCCGGTCGTCGGCCAGCCGCTGCTTGCTGCCGGCTGCGACCGGTACGCCGAGCAACCGGGCGAACTGGGTCGCGGTCTTCGCGTTGCCGAGGTCCGGGCTGACGACCACGGTGTCGGACAGCTCCCGCCCGCGGAAGTGGTCAGCCAGTACGCCGATCGCGGTCAAGTGATCCACCGGCACCGAGAAGAACCCGTGGACCTGCGGCGCGTGCAACGCCATGGTCAAAACGCGGTGAGCACCCGCGGTGGTCAGCATGTCCGCGACCAGACGACCGCCGATGGAGATCCGCGACGCGTCCTTCTTGTCGGAGCGGGCGTACGCGTAGTGCGGAATGACGGCGGTGATCTGCTGCGCCGACGCACCGCGCGCAGCGTCGATCATCAGCAGCAGCTCCATCAGGTGCTCCTGCGTCGGCGGCACCAGCGGCTGGACGACGTACACATCGCGTTGCCGGCAGTTCGTCTGCAGTTGCACCTGCAGACAGTCGTTGCTGAAACGGTTGATCTCGACCGGAGACAGCGGTACGCCGAGATCCTTGCAGATCTGCTCCGCCAACTCGGTGTGGGCACTTCCGCTGAACACGACGATTTCTCGCACGGCTCTCCCCGAACGCTGCGACCCCGACAGCTGCACCCTAACCGATCAGTCGCGCGAGAATTTCCGCGGCCGTCCGGCAGTCCGCCGCGGACGCGTCCAAGTGGGTGACGATCCGCAGCTGGGTCGCGCCGACCCCGCCGACCAGCACCCCTGAGGCGCGAGCGCCTTCGACGATCCGGGCGACCGATTTACCGGTCGCGGCCAGGTCGACGACGACGATGTTGGTCTCGACCTGCTCGGGTTTCACCGACCCCGGCGCTGCGTCCGCGATCAGCGAGGCGATCGCCCGCGCGTTGGCGTGGTCCTCGGCGAGACGCTCGACGTTGTGCTCCACGGCGTACAACCCGGCCGCGGCCAGCACGCCGGCCTGCCGCCAGCCGGCGCCCAGCCGCTTCCGCCAGACTCGCGCCTCCCGGATCAGCTCAGCCGACCCGACCAGCACCGAACCGACCGGTGCACCGAGCCCCTTCGACAGGCAGACGCTCGCCGCGGCAGCCCGCGAGGCGTACGACGCGGGCGTCCGGCCGGTCGCTACAGCGGCGTTCCACAACCGGGCGCCGTCCAGGTGCAGCGGCATACCGCGGGCGTCGAGCTCGTCGGCCAGTTCGTCGAATGCGTGCTGGATCGATCCACCGCCGAAGTTGTGCGTGTTCTCGACCGAGACCGCCGACGTGACCACGAAGTACGGGCCCAGGTCGGGAGCGATCAGCGCCCGGATCTGCTCGAGGTCGATCTGCCCGGACGGCGCGCTCCACGTGCGGGTGGTGACCCCGCTGACGGCCGCGTGCGACCCGAGCTCCGCGCGGACGATGTGCGCCGAAGCCTCACACAGCACCTCGCCGCCCGGCGGGACCAGGGCGCGTACGCCGAGCATGTTCGCGAGCGATCCGGTGACGGTGAACAGGCCGGCTTCGTGCCCGAGCAGGCCCGCGACTCGCTCCTCGAGCGCGTTGACGGTCGGGTCCTCGCCGTACACGTCGTCGCCGACCGGGGCGGACGTCATCGTCGCCAGCATCTCCGCCGAGGGACGGGTGACGGTGTCGGAGCGCAGATCGATCATGCCTGCGCTCCGCGCAGCCGCTCCGCGACCAGGAACGCCAGCTCGAGCGACTGGTGCCGGTTCAGCCGGGGGTCGCACGCCGTCTCGTACCGGTTCACGAGATCCTCCGCGACCAGCTCCTCACCGCCGCCGAGACACTCGGTGACGTCGTCGCCGGTCAGCTCCATGTGCACGCCGCCCGGCCAGGTGCCGACCTGCTCGTGCGCGTCGAAGAAGCCCTGGACCTCGTCCATCACGTCCTCGAAGTTGCGCGTCTTGTATCCGTTCGGGGTCTCGTAGGTGTTCCCGTGCATCGGGTCGCACACCCATGCGATCGGCGAACCGTGGTCGCGGACCGCCTCCAGCAGCGGCGGCAGCGCGGTCCGGATCTTGCCCGCGCCCATCCGGGTGATGAACGTGAGCCGGCCCTCAATGCCCTTCGGGTTCAGCTTGTCGATCAGCGCGCGGATGTACTCCGGAGTCGTGGTCGGGCCGATCTTCACGCCGAGCGGGTTCGTCAGCGAGGCCAGGAACTCGACGTGCGCGCCGTCCAGCTGCCGGGTCCGCTCCCCCACCCAGAGCAGGTGGCCGGACACGTCGTACGGCTGCTCGGTGCGTGAGTCGATCCGGGTCAGCGCGTGCTCGTACTCGAGGATGAGCGCCTCGTGCGAGGCGTAGAAGTCGACGGTCTTGAACTCGTCCGACGTCGCGCCGCACGCCCGCATGAAGGCCAGCGCGCGCTCGATCTCCGACGCCAGCTGCTCGTACCGCTGGCCGACCGGCGACGACTTCACGAAGTCGGTGTTCCAGGCATGCACCTGGTGCAGGTCGGCGTACCCGCCGGTGGTGAAGGCGCGCGTCAGGTTCAGCGTGGCCGCCGCCGCGTTGTACACGCCGCGCAGCCGCTGGGGGTCCGGGATCCGGGCCTCGGGGGTGAAGTCGAAGCCGTTGACGGCGTCACCGCGGTACGACGGAAGCGTCACGCCCTCGCGGGTCTCCTCACCCGAGGAACGCGGCTTCGCGTACTGCCCCGCGATCCGGCCGATCTTCACGACCGGCACACTCGCGGCGTACTGCAGGACGACCGACATCTGCAGCAGCACGCGGAGCTTGGCGCGGATGTTCTCCGCGGTCACGCCCGCAAACGTCTCGGCGCAGTCACCGCCCTGAAGAATGAACGCCTCGCCGCGGGCCACCGCCCCGATCTTGGTGGTCAGGTCGTCGCATTCACCGGCGAACACCAGCGGAGGCAACGTCCGCAGCTCCGCGATCACCTGCTCCAGCACATCCCGATCCGGCCACTCCGGCTGCTGCAGCGGCTGCAGGGCCCGCAGCTCGTCCAGCGTGAGAACCCCGGGAACCTGCCCCGCCGTCAACGTCGCGAATTGCATGACCCAAGCCTAGATGATTGATGCACGGCTGGGCCTGGGATCTCAGTGGTCGTAGGCGGTTATGGACCGGAGTACGGGTGCTCCGATTCGGTCGTTGTGCCAG
>NZ_JBEZFT010000075.1:0-34429 GCF_040649595.1 Kribbella sp. NPDC048915
GAACTTGACCTTCGACAAGCCAAGAATCCCCCACCAGACAGGCACTTCCGTGCGTTACGCGCCGAACACAACCCCAACCACGTGAAATCCCGAGGCTAGCTGCCCGGACCGGCGAGGCGCAGCATCGCCGAAGCCGCCGGCTCCATGCCACCCCGCCACCCACAGGGCCTGCTCACCCAGGTCCGCCCGGCCCTGGAGCGCGCAGGCCGGTACTGCCGCCCGACCGGTCCGCTGCGACGGTGCTGTGCCGGCCGCGCACGGAGCGTTCTCTGAGTGCGGTGTATCAGTGGGCGCCTTGATGCGGCTCTCGAAGGGTGGTGAGGACTCGAGACGGAGGGTGGCGCGGATGACGGTGCATGGGGATGTCGGTGGCGACACGGCGGCAAACCGGACTGTGGAGGTGCTGGCAATCGGGGCCGGGCCGTCGAACCTCGGGTTGGCGGTGGCGTTGGAGGAGTTGGCGCCGGAGATCGCGGCCAGCACCTTGGTGATCGATCGGAATGCGTCGATCGAGTGGCAGCCGGGGATGTTGATGCCGTGGGCCACCAGCCAGGTGTCGTTCCTGAAGGATCTGGTGACGCAGCGGGATCCGTGCAGCAGGTTCTCGTTTCTGAATCACTTGTTCGAGACCGGGCGCCTGGACGAGTTCGTCAACATGAGCACGTTCACGCCGTACCGCGTGGAGTTCGCCGCGTACCTGCGCTGGGTCGCCGACTCGCTGACCAAGGTGCGGATCCAGCTGTCGTGTGAGTGCCGGGCGATCCGGCCGCGACGCGACGAGAACAACCAGGTCACGGGGTGGATCACGACGCTGGCGGACGGTACGACGATCACCAGCCGCTATCTGGTGTACGGCGGAAGTCGCGAGCCCAATGTCCCGCCCGAATTCGCCGAACTCCCCGCGGAACGCGTCGTCCACAGCACCCAGTTCCGGCACCGCGTGGCCGAACTGTCGGGCGAACTGCCGTATCGCGTGGCTGTCGTCGGGAGCTCGCAAAGCGCAGCCGAGATGTTCCGGGCGTTGCGGGACGAACTGCGGGACAGTGACATCACCTGGCTGATGCGGTCGATCGGGCTGAGCTCGGACCAGTCCAGCAAGTTCACCAACGAGATGTACCACCCGGGTTTCGTCGACGAGTTCTATGCGGCGAAGCCGGAAGCGCGGGCGCAGATCCTCAGCGAGCTGTACCGGACGAACTACTCGGTCGTCACGCCGCCGATGCTCGAGCACCTGTACGCCGACCTGTACCTGGACCGCTTCGAGGACCGGACCGACCGGCGGCTGATCACGATGGTCGACATCACGGCGGCACACATGGACGACGACGAGGTCGTGCTGGAGCTGACCGATCGGCGAACCGGTGCGATCACCGAGCTGCGCCGGGATCTGGTGTTCCTCGGCACCGGGTTCGACACCCGGATGCCGCGGCTCGTGCGTGATCTGGCGCGCGACCTCGAGCTGGCGAGCATCGACGTCACGCGGCAGTACCGCCTCGACCTGGGACGCGACAGCGAAGCGGCCTGCTACCTGCAGGGCGTCAACGAGGAGACGCACGGCATCTCCGACACGCTGCTGAGCGTCCTGGCCCAACGGTCGGAGGAAATCTGCCGGGACATCGTCGCCCATCGCGAACGCACCCCGGCGGCTGTATCAGCGAACGCGCCGGCCGGGCTCTAACGGGTGGGAACAGCCCCAGCCCGCGAGGAGAACCGGATGACAACACTCGAACTGGATCGTCCGCCCGGCGTCGCAGCGGCCCGGGACCGGACGTTCGCAGGTCTGCGTGCGGCGATGCCGCCCGGCATCATGGGCGAGGCGCTGCGGTGCAGCGGACAACTGCTGGCCGAGCTGCCGCACCGGCCGGAGCTCGAGCGGAACCTGGTCCTGGTCGCGTTCGGCGGCGGCAAGGACAGCGCGTACATGCTCGCGTTCGTGCGGGCGATGCAGCTGATCCTGGACCGGGTGCACGGCCGCACCTTCCGGATGCGGGTGGCGACCAACCGGCATCCGGGGATGCCGCGGGCGGTGATGGAGAACATCGACCGCGAGTACCACGCGCTCGGGCTGTACGACGACCCGGACTGCGAACTGCTGCTCGTGGACGGTGACGAAATCAGCGAGTTCGACGTCGCCTCGCCGCAGCGCGAGCACGTCATTCGGCGCAACCGGATCGACATTCTGATGACCGGCCACCGCACGTTCGCCGACGGCCGGCCGACGTTCTGCAACTCCTGCAACCTCAGTGTCTTCAATGCGTTCGGACTCGCCGCGTCGTACGGCGAGGGCGCCGACGTACTGATCACCGGCGACTCGCCGCAGGAGCAGCACCAATACACGTTCTGGGTCGGCCGCCTCGCCAGACGGCTGCGCACCCAAGGCACGCCACAACCCACACCGGACAAGAGGAACAGCAACGGCTTCGGCCGCATCCTCGGGCAGCTCGACGACATCTCGCAGGCGTACTTCGCCGACATCCACGGCGCGGACCCCGCGGCGATCACCGAGCGCCGGGTGAACAGCGCCGTACCGGATCGGCTGAAGTTCTTCACGGTGTACGGCGAGACGGCGTACCGGGCGGGTGATCACTTCGACCTGCTGACCGGGTTCCTCGGGTTCCAGTTCGACGATCTCGCGTTCAGTTTCACCGAGTCCGACTGTGCGAACCCGGCGCTGATGGCGCATCTGCGGGGGCTCAAGGCGGAGCACGTGTTCGACCGGTCGTACGACGAGGGCCTGACGGAGTATGTCTCGTTCGCGCTCAACCTGATGCGCAAGAAGGACATCCCGGAGGAACTCGTCGAGATGATGCGCGTCCGGTACGCGAGCGCGGACGCCCCGCTCCGGATGCGGCAGGCCGCCGACGAGTACGCACTGAAGACCTTCGGGCTCACCGACGAACAGCTCGTCTGCATGACGTACTCCCCTTTCGTCGGCCAAGGCGAAGGGCTCGACCGGTTCTTCGAGCGCGAGCATCCACACCTCACGGCGCGGCTCGCCGACATCCACGCGCTCCTCGCCGGCACACGAAACGACGCTGAGCTCGAGAGCGAGCTGGAGCGGATCAGCGGACTCACCCCGAGCCAGCTCCGGGTGCTCTACAGCCGGCCCGCTCACAGCAAATCAGCGCAAAGCAAGGAAACAACCCCGGTGATCGACCTGATTCTCGCCGGCGATCCGCACAAGGCGGTCATCGAGACCCGGCATTCCAAGGACGGTCCGGACACCTTCGAACAGATTTCGGGACGGTAGCCATGGTCGTACACATCTCCAGGCTGGATCGCGACAACCTGCTGCACGAGTACGGCGTGGACACGCAACGCCTGCAGCCGTGGGCGATCCTGAACGCGCCCTTCGAACTCAGCTACGCGGTCTGCCGGGCCGGGACCGTGTCGAAGCTGCACACGCATCACGAGCAGGAGATCTTCGTCGCGGTGTCCGGCGAGTGCGTCGTGGAGTGCGGCGGCGAGCGGCAGCCGTTCCGCGCGGGCGACGTCACCTACTTCACGCCCGGGCAGCTGCACCGCGTGCACAACCTCACCGACGAGGACTTCGTGTTCTGCAGCATCTGGTGGGACCCGGAGATGTCCCACCGTTTCCTGGCCGAGTACGCCGGTTCGGAGACCGAGCGACTCGCCACCGAGGCCGCCGCCAAGGCCGACCAGAATGCCCAGGCCGCCGAGGCCGTCGAAACCGCCGAGCGAGTAGGAGCCACGCGATGACCCGACTGCTGCCGTCCGACGACGACCGTCCCGTCCTGGTCCTCGGACCGAACCCGACGCCGAACGGCGGGATGCACCTCGGCCACATCGCGGGCCCGTACCTGGCCGGCGACGTCTATGCCCGGTACCAGCGGGCCCGCGGCCGCAAGGTCATCTTCACGTCCGAGACCGACGACAGCCAGACGTACGTCGTGGCGTCCGCGGGCCGCGAAGGCATCACCCCCGAGGAGCTGTGCAAACGCTCGACCGCGCTGATCCAGGAGGCGCTGAGCGCGATCGGCATCTCGATCGACGGGTTCGGACCGTTCGACCAGACGTACCGCGCGACCGTGCTGCAGTACTTCGGGGCGCTGCACGCGGCCGGGGTGTTCCGGCTGAAGACCGTCCGGCTGCCCTACCTGGAACGCACCGGCGAGTTCATGGTCGAGGGACTGATCGAGGGCGACTGCCCGGTCTGCCTGACGACCAGCCGCGGCGGACTGTGCGAGACGTGCTGCCACCCGAACAACTTCGACCAGCTGATCGATCCGCACTCGACGATCAACCCGGACGACAAGCTCACGTACCGCGAGGCCACCATCATGGTGCTGCCGCTCGAGGAGTACCGCGAGCAGCTGACCGAGTACCACGACCGGCTGGCCGAGCATCGCCGTCCGCACATCCGGCAGATGCTCGCCGAGCTGCTGTCCCGCCCGTTGCAGGACATCCCGATCACCTTCCCGCTGAAGTGGGGTATCGACCCGCAGTTCCCGGAGGTCCCGGGGCAGGTCCTGAACGCGTGGCTCGAACTGATCCCGGCCGGCATGTTCACCACGTCGTACGCCGCCGCGAAACTCGGCCGGGACACGGTGCCGGGCGAACTGTGGCGCCGGTCGGAGAACCTCCGCATCGTGCACTTCCTGGGCTTCGACAACGCGTACTACTTCTGCCTGCCGCACATCGCGATGCTGATGGCGCACGGCGACAAGTACGTGTGGCCGGAGTCGATCATCAACAACGAGTTCTACGAGCTGGAGAGCTCGAAGTTCTCCACCAGCAAAGGCCATGTGCTGACGCCGCAGGAGCTGCTGGAGGAGGTGCCGCGCGACGTTGCCCGGTTGTACCTCGCGCTCACCGCCCCGGAGTACCAGCGGTCCACCTTCAGCCGGACGGGTCTGGACAAGATGGCCGAGGAACGTCTCGTCGGTCCGTGGAACCAGCTGGCCGGCATCCTCGCCAAGGCGGTGGCGAACGCCGGTGGCGACGCCAAGCTCCCGGTCTCGGCCGGCGGACGGCAGCGGGTGCAGTTGATGCTCGACCGGTTCGACCTCGGGTACGAGATGCCGACGTTCAACCTGAACCGTTCGGCCGACACCGTGCTGATCCAGATCGACCGGTTGCGACGGCTGGCGGTCAAGCTCGACGGCACCTCGCCGGAGGACGAGCCCGAGGCGTGGGGTGACCTGTTCTGCCAGGTGAAGGCCCTGCTCGCGCTGGCCTCGCCGCTGCTGATCGATCTGGTCGACGCGGCCCGCGGCGCCGGTGTCTTCGACGAGCTGCCGGAGGCCGGACCGCTGGTCGCCGGAGCCTTCGACCTGACCGAGGTCACCGCGTTCGCACCTCCGCTGCTCGCTGCTGCCGGGTGATGCCCGATGCGCATCGCCGTGGTCGGGAGTGGTGTGATCGGCCTGCTCACTGCTGTCGAATGCGTTCGCGCGACCGGAGTGAGCCAGGTCGATCTCGTCGATGCCGGTCCGATCCCGTCACCGACGGCCACTTCCCACGACCGGCTCCGGGTGGTTCGGGCTCTGCATCGCGGTGAGCCCGCGCTGACCTTCGCGGCCGCGGGCGCGCACACCGGATGGCTGGAGGTCGAGAGCCTGGTCGGCTCCCGCTTCTACCACCCGGTTGGCGCGCTCACGGCGATGCCGCAGCAAGACCTTTCCGCCGCCCTCACCCTGCTCACGGCAATCGGCGCGCGGGCCTGGGCTCTGTCCCCGACCGAGCTCGCCGCGCGCTATCCGAAGATCCGCTTCCCAGAAGGCTCCGGCGCCGTACTCGAAGCCACCGCCGGCGTTGTCCTCGCCGATCAGGCACTCGCCGCAGTGGCTCACTGGTTGGGGACGCGGCCACAGGTCCGACTGCATCCGCACCGCCGAGTCGTTGACGTCACCAACGAAGGCGTTCATTTCGACGACGGCACCAGCTTGTCCGCGGACCGAGTCGTCGTAGCAGCCGGTCCGTGGTCGCGGGCATTGGTTCCGCCGACAATCGCCGACGAGTTGACGCTGTGGCGCCAGAGCTTGCTGTCCTACCGCCCGGACGGATGGGCCGGCCTGCCCGCGGTGCTGGGGCTCGGACCGGCGAAGGACGCGTGGATGATGCCGAAACCGGCGCACTCCGACGCGCCACTGCGACTCAGCGCAGCCAGTGCCTGCCGACCGGTCGACGAAATGACCGACCGCACCACACCGGCCCGTTGGCGCGAGCACCTCGAGAGATTGTTCGCCGAGGTACTACCGGACTTCGATCCGGCCGCGGTGATCGGTTGCGTCGACGGCTACTACCTGGCCGACCGGACGAACGACGGCCCGTTGCTGCTGTCGAACGGTGCCGTCTGGACGTATGCGGCGTGCGGCGGCATGTCCTTCAAGTTCGCTCCGCAGATCGCCCGCACGATCGCCGACCACGCCCTCGGCAGGACGCCGCGGCCAAGCGGCATCGCAGCGATCGACACGCCACGCATCATCAGCGGCACGGCCCCCGTGCGGGCCGGTAAGGAGTAGAGATCCGTGAAGCTGCTCGCACTCGAGGCCGTTCAGAACGGCCGCTACTACCAGTCCCGCTACCACCAGATCGAGGAGTTCGGCGGCACGCTGTTCGTGCTCAACGGGCTCGGTGAGCCGGACTACTGGCCGGCCGATCGCTACCGGGTCGCCGGCTCCCGGCACATCGACGACATCATCGCTGCCGCCCGCGAGTGGCACGCACAGGAGCAGTTCCACGGTGTTCTCACCTTCTCCGAGTCCGGCGTACTGACCGTGGCCGCAGTGGCAGCGGCGCTCGGCCTGCCCGGTGTCGGTCTGGAAGCGGCGCGGATCAGCCGGAACAAACTGCTGATGCGGGAAGCGCAGCAGCGTGGCGGCGCGCCGACACCGCGTTTCCGGCTCGCCAACGACCTGCCGAGCGCTCTGCAAACGGCCGACGAGTTCGGCTACCCGGTCATCCTGAAACCGACGTTGGGTGCCGCGAGCAACTTCGTGTTCAAGGTCGACACCCCCGACGAGCTGCGGACCCGCTTTGCGCAGGCAGTCGCGGGAATGGAAGGCATGTCCTGGTGGCGGATGGAGGCCGAGGGCCTGGATCCCGGGCCGTACGGGCTGCTGGTCGAATCCTTCCTCGACGGCCGCGAGATGCAGATCGAGGCGCTCGCCTGGGACGACGAGGTGTACCTCGGCTCGATCGTCGACCGGATCACGATCGAGGGCAACACGTTCGACGACGACGCGCACCGCGCACCCACCACCCTCGACGCGGACCAGCTCGCCAAAGTTCACCAAGTGGTGACAGCCGCCGCGCATGCTCAGGGACTACGGCGCAGCGTGATGCACGCCGAAGTCCGCTTCCACCGCGGCGTACCGCATCTGCTCGAGATCGCGGTCCGGCCGGGCGGCGGGGGTCTCGACTACTTCGCGCGGCTCAGCACCGGGTACTGCCCGATTCGCGCGACCATGGCCGTCGCGGCCGGCATCAAGCCCGAGGTCCAGCACTACAAGCCGACCGGGGTGCACCTGGCCGGCACCTGCCTGATCAGCGGACCAGGCCGGATCGAGCAGATCACCGTGCCGTCCGCGGTGGCCGAGTCCGACCGGGTGTTCTTCCTCAAGATCACCGCGCAACCCGGTGACCTGATCAAGCGGCCGCCGGACGGCAACAACATCCTCGGCTTCCTCTGCACCAGCGGCGCGACGTTCGACGAGGCGATCCGGACGGCGTACGAGTTCGCCGGGCAGATCGACGTCCGGCTGACCGCGCCGCACGCACTTCCCACGACACCGCCGGCTCCCCGGCTGACGGCCTGATCCCACTGACGAGAGGTGACCTGGATGTCCACTGTGCTGACCGAGCAACCCTCCGACCAGCCGTCCGAGGGCGGGCGGCCGATCAAGGGCGGCACCGTCACCTGGGCCTGCAACCCGGGCTTCCCACCGGCTGCCATCTTCCCGTTCACCCCGCGGGAACGGATCGGCATCCGCAACCTGTACGAGTTCCAGGTGCTGATGTACCGCCCGCTCTACTGGCTCGGGTACGAGGGCCGCCCGGAGGTGAACCCGGACCTCAGCCTGGCGTACCCGCCGGAGTGGAGCGACGACGGGCTGAGCGTCACGGTCACGCTGAAGCCCTGGGAGTGGTCGAACGGCGAGCCGATCTGCGCCGACAACGTGATGTTCTGGGTCAACATGATGGCCGTGAAGGGCGATCGGCTCGGCTACTACGTCCCGGGCTACTTCCCGGACAACCTCGCGTCGTACGAGAAGGTTGCCGAGGACAAGGTCCGGTTCACGTTCGACGACGTGTACTCCAAGACCTGGGTCGAGATGAACCAGCTGTCGTTGATCACGCCGATGCCGAAGGCCTGGGACCGTACGGCGGACGGCCCGGCGCGGGCGTCGTACGACACCGCCGACATCCCGGCCGTCTACGACTACCTGGTCTCGGAGAACGGCGAGTGGACGATCGAGGCGAACCACTTCCGCGGCGGCTGGGCCGGCAGCCCGGTCTGGAGTGTCGTGAACGGCCCGTGGCGGCTGAAGAGCTACACGCTCGACGGCGTCGTCACCTTCGTCCCGAACGAGAAGTACTCCGGCCCGAACAAGCCGCACCTCGACCAGTTCCGTCAGGTGCAGAACGACACCGACGAGCTGATGTACGAGCGGTTGCTGGCCGGGCCGGACACGCCGGACGGGATCCAGATCGGGTACCTGCCGCCCGGGATGGACCTCGACGACGACGAACTCGCGGACAAGTACCGGCTGGTCGCGCAGGACCTGTTCGTGGTGCGCTACATGCCGTTCAACTTCGACAACGACAGCACCGCGGCGGCGATCTACAAGCACGCGTACGTCCGGCAGGCGCTGCAGATGTGCCTGGACCAGGACCGCGCGATCCAGGAGATCTACCACGGCAACGCGTACCGCATGGACGGCCCGATCCCGCCGTCGCCGGCGAACCCGTACGTCTCGCCGAAGCAGCGGGACAACCCGATGCCGTTCGATCCCGACGCGGCCCGCAAGCTGCTCGAGGCACACGGCTGGGACACCAGCACCTTGCCGGCCGGATGCGTTCAACCTGGTGAGGTCGACGGCTGCTCCGGCGAGGGCGTCGAGATCGGCGACCGGCTGTCATTCACGATCCGGTACGTCGAAGGCAAGGTCGCGCTGACCCGGCTGCTCGAGATGTTCAGGGATGACGCCGCGAAGGCCGGGATCGAGCTGAAGCTGGAGCCGGTGTACGGCTCGGTGATGGTCGCCGAGGACCACAGCCCGAACGTCGCGAGCAAGCGGCTGTGGGAGATCAACACCTGGAACGGCGGCTGGTCCTACTACGGGCACCTCACCGGCGAGATGATCTTCCGCACCGGCGGCGGCAGCAACTTCGGCGACTACAGCGACCCGAAGGCCGACGAGCTGATCGACCGAACCGTGCACAGCGACGACCCGCAGGCGCTCTACGACTACCAGGACTACCTCGCCGAGCAGGTCCCGGCGATCTGGTCGCCGGGCTTCCCGAACCGGATGTTCGAGGTCGCGAAGAACCTGCGCGGCGTCGAGCCGATCAACCCGTACGGCCTGATCACGCCCGAGGACTGGTACTACGTCGAGGAGTAAAGCCCGCAACGAAAAACACTGCCCCAGCCGCGACGGCTGGGGCAGTGTCCTTTCAGGGGAGGTCACCGCGGCGGGATCGTCGCCGCCGGCAGGTGGTGCATGCCGCGCAGCAGCGTGCTCGGCTCCCACTCCAGGAACGTCGGGTCGGCCGTCAGCCGCAGGTCCGGGAACCGCTCCAGCAATCGCGTCAGCGCGATGTTGGTCTGCATCTTCGCCAGCGGCTGACCGATGCAGAAGTGCGGCCCGTGACCGAAGCCGAGCACACCCTTCGGCCGGCGGTCCAGGTCGAGCTTGTTCGCGTCCGGGTACTGCTCGTCGTCGCGATGCGCCGACAGGATCGACAACGCGAGGATGTTGTCCTTCGGGATGACGGTGTCGCCGATCTGGATGTCCTCGGCGGTGAACCGGAACGTCGCCACGCCGACGCCGCCGTCGTACCGCATCAGCTCGTCGATCGCGTGCCCCATGATCGACATGTCCGAGCGCAGCCGGGCCATCGCGTCGGGGTGCGTGAGCAGGCTCAGGATCGCGTTCGACAACGTGTGCTGCGAGGTGATGTGGCCGGCCACGGTGTAGAGGAAGATCATCGCGACCAGTTCGTCGTCGGTCAGCCGGTCGCCCTCGGGCGAACCCTCGATCATCGCGCTGACCATGTCCTCGGCCGGGTTCTTGCGCTTCATTTCGATGATCCGCCGGCCGTACGCGATCACGTTCTCGGAGGCCTTCTCGACGACCTCGGCCGGGTGTCCGGCGCCGACCAGTTCGACCGCCCACTGCTGGAACTGTTCACGGTCCTCGAACGGGATGCCGAGCACGTCGCAGATGATCACGATCGGCAGCGGCTGCGCGAACTCGCCGACCAGGTCGACGTCGTCGCGGCCCTCGAGCTTGCTCAGGTAGTCGTCGACCAGCTGCTCGATCCGCGGCCGGAACGCCTCCATCCGGCGCAGCGTGAACGCCTTGCTGACCAGCGACCGCAGCCGGGTGTGCCGCGGCGGGTCGCTGTTCAGCATGTGCTGCGACAGCTCGTCGTCGAACCCGACGTCGGGCTTCTCGTCCTCCACGTAGGTGCCGGTGTGCCGGGCGAACATCTCGTTCATCCGGCGGCCGTCCTTGCTCACCCGCGGGTCCTGGAGCAGCAGCCGGACGTCGGCGTACCGGGTGACGAGCCAGACGTCGGCCCCGTGCGGGAAGATCACGTGGTGCACGCGGCCGGCCTTGCGGTACGGCTCGAGGATCTCGTACGGCCTCTGCATGAAGTCGTCCGGGATCCGCGGGAGGGCCTCCGTCAGTTCGGTTGTCATAGGTCAGATCCTCCTGGCTTCAAGGCATGTCGACAGGGGCGCACGTGCGCTCCGCTACGCGTCGCCGTCATTCATCAGAGGCAATCGGGGCAATGCTCTGATACGCCTTGTTTTCTTGCCTTTGGGGACTGTCGATCCGGGCTCGCGAGCGGTAGCGTTCAGCACCGACTGCCTGATGCCCAGAGGGGTGGAGCAACTGATGAGCGAAGAAGTCGACCGCGATCCGGATTCGGCCGCGCAGCCAGGTGCAGGACTCGGTGCCATCGCGACCTGGCGCCAGACGTCGATCACGTCGAAGGCGTTGCTGTTCGGCGTCTTCGTCAACCGGCTCGGCGCGTTCCTGCAGATCTTCCTGGTGCTGTTCATGACGCACAAGGGCTTCACGGCCGGCCAGGCCGGATTCGCCCTCGGTGTGTACGGCGCCGGCCACGTGCTCGGGTCGTTCGTCGGCGGCTGGCTGACCGACCGGCTGAGTGCCCGGGCCGCGACGCTGATCAGCATGCTCGGATCGGCCGCGCTGATCGTCTCCATCCTGTACATCAACGTCTACTGGGTGATCCTGCTGGCGGTGCTCACGGTCAGCACGGTGAGCCAACTGAACCGGCCGGCCGCGCAGGCGATGCTCGCCGAGCTCACCAAGCCCGGCCAGCTCGTGATGACGATGGCGATGTACCGGCTGGCCATCAACCTCGGTACGGCGGTCACCCCGATCGTCGGTGTCGCGCTGGTGTCGATCTCGTACGACCTGCTGTTCTGGGCGGAGGCCTTCGCCGCGGTGATCTACAGCGCGATCGCCTGGCGGTTCCTGCCCGGCAAGGCGGCGCCCGAAGAGGCAGCTGAGGCGAAGCCCGCCGAACCCAAGCAGGGCTACCGCGCGGTGCTCGCCGACTGGCGGTACGACTTCTACCTGGCCGCGGTGTTCCTGGTGACGATCGTGTACTGCCAGTACATCGCGGTGCTGCCGCTGGCAATCGTGAACGAGGGACACAGCCTGTGGTGGTACAGCCTGGTCGTCTCCGCCAACGCGATCGTCGTGGCCGTGTTCGAGGTGCCGGCGACGAAGTACGTGCAGACATGGCCGCTGCGGCTGACCGCGATCGCCGGGTTCGGCCTGGTCGCCGTCGGGTACGGCATCTACGCGATCGCGCTGATTCCGGTGCTGCTCATTGTCGGCACGCTGATCTGGACGATGTCGGAGATCATCGGCGCACCGACCACGTTCGCGTACCCGGGCATGGTCGCGCCGCCGCACCTGCGTGGCCGCTACTCCGGCGCGATGCTGAGCGTCTTCGGCCTCGGTAACGCGGTCGGTCCCGCGGTCGGCGTTTGGCTGTGGGAGCACGTCGGCCAGACGTTCTGGTTGTGGGCCGCCGGCGTCGCCGTGCTGTCCGCGGTCTGCGCCCGGATCGGGATGCGCCGCCCCGAAGAGCAGCCGGCCGAAACCCCTGCGGCACAGGACACCGCGAGCCCTGAAGCAGCGACCTGACATCCGGTACAACCGAACGGCGCGGTGCCCAACTCGGGCGCCGCGCCGTTGCTTTGTTCCGGTTGTCAGCCCCTGCGGACCGGCAGTGCCTTGCCCGGCTCGGCGTCGGAGTCCTCCGGCAGCACGTGGAAGCAGCAGCCCGCGGACGCCCCGGCGAACAACCGGATCACCTCGAGGTCGGACTCGACCGTCGCGGCGCGGGTGAACACACCGCCGTACCCGTTGACTACGGTGAACACGCCCCAGTTGACGATCCACGGCACCGGGTCACCACCACCGGGCATCGGGAACAGCTCGGGCACCGGACGGATCCGGCGCTGGACGATCCACGGCTCGTCCAGGGCTTCGCGGACCCGCTCCTCCCACAGCTCCGCGCTGGTGTCCTCCCGCCAGCCGAGCAGCACACCCTCACCGCTGTGCCGGGACGTCGGCTTCAGCACCAGGTCCTCCTGGTGGCTGAGTACGTAGTCGAGCAGCTCGACCCGGCTGCCGTCCTCCAACGTCACCGGTCCGGTCCGCACCATCCGCGTCCAGGGCAGGATCCGGTCCAGGCTGGTCAGCGTCTCGGAGTCGAAGTACTGCCGGTTCTCCTCGTCGGACAGCATCGCCAGCGCGGCCTTGCTGGCGAACATCTCGGAGTCCATCGGCGTGAAGATCTTGACCTCACCGCGCGCGGCGGCGTCCAGGATCGGATCCATCAGCGCGTGGGCGTCCGGGTCCTCGAGCAGGTCCTGCAGCATGAACAGCCGCTGGATGATGTCGATCTTCAGGTCACCCAGATACACACCGCCGTCGCGGACCTCCAGCTGGCCGATGTGGCCGACGTGGGCATCGACGCCCATCTCGTGCAGCCTGGTTGCGAAGTGGTGCATGTACGGCTCGAGCGTCTCGAAGCTGCTCGGCCAGTCGATGGTCGCGAGCACCGGGCGCGAGCCGTACTCGAAACCGCACTCGACGAACATGTTGTTGACCTGCTCGCGCATCGTGTCCACGTACGCGAGCCGATGGGTCTGCGCGAACTCCGCCAGCACCGGCTGGTCCAGCAGTGCCCGTGCCATGTCGGACTGGTCGATGCCGCCGAGCGCGCTGCCCATGTTGAACTCGAGCAGCTTGAACCCGGACTCGTCCATGTACAGGTCGGCCCGGCTCTGCTTCGTCACGGTTGTTCCGCGACTGCGCAGTACGGCGGACACCTGGACGTCGGTGAGTCCGACAGCGCGGCCGAACGCGGCCAGGTCGCCGCCGTACAGCTTGTCGGGCAGGCTGGTCAGCGCGGCGTGCATGGTCAGGATGTCGTTCGCGAGCTGCGCGCATTCCTCGGCACCGAGGAACACCGGCCGCGGCAGGTACCGCCCGCCGTAGAAGGACTGCAGGCCGACGGATTCGGGTTGGGTGCTGACGAGTTCGGCGGCGGAGATCCCGCGTCGCTTGATCTCGTCCAGGTACTGTGCGGTGAGTTCAGCTCGGCTCAAGCCGGTCTGCATGATCGGGACCTCCGGGGGTTCGACGCGGGAATCAGAGCGCTCCTGCTCGGTCAGAGGCCGCCGACGGCGTGCGGAAATACATCGCGGTCCGGTGGTATCTGAGCGCCGCACCGGCACGCTCTTGTCGGCATGAACCTGATCTCCGACGCCGGCCCTGTTACCAGCACCGCCGGCCGCCCGCAGCCCGTCGTGACCCGGCGCAGCACCCACCGCCGCTACCTGATGTGCCCGCCGACCTACTTCGACGTGACCTACTCGATCAACCCGTGGATGAATCCGGCCAAGCCGACCGACCAGCCGATCGCGGCGGCTCAGTGGCAACGGATCCACGATCAACTGGTGTCCCTCGGCCACACGGTCGACCTGATCCCGCCGGTCCCGGGGCTGCCGGACATGGTGTTCGCGGCGAACGGCGCCACGGTGTGGGGCGACCGTGCGCTGGTGGCCCGTTTTCGGCACGAGGAGCGGGATGCCGAGTCGGCGTCGTACCTCGAATGGTTCGCGAGCCGCGGTCTGCAAGTACGCCAGGCGGAGACCGCGAACGAAGGTGAAGGCGACTACCTGACCGCCGGGCGCTGGTTGCTGGCCGGCAGCGGGTTCCGTACCGACCGGCGCGCGCACCTGGAGAGCGAGCAGTACTTCGACCGCCCGGTGATCGGGCTGACGCTCGTCGACGACCGGTACTACCACCTCGACACCGCGCTGGCCGTACTCGACGAGGACACGGTGATGTACTACCCGGGCGCGTTCACCGCCGGCAGTCAGGCGATCCTGCGCGAACTCTTCCCGTCCGCGATCATCGCGACCGCCGACGACGCCGCGGTGTTCGGCCTGAACGCCGTCTCCGACGGCCGCCACGTGGTGATGCCCGCCGGCGCGACACACCTGATGGCGAAGCTCCGGGAAGCCGGCTTCGAACCGATCGGCATGGACGTCTCCGAACTGCTGCGGGCCGGCGGCGGCGTGAAGTGCTGCACCTTGGAACTCCACGATTCGGCAGGTGGCTGATGATCAACTACGACGGCAAGCGGTTCTCTCCCGCGGACCACCACGAGGACGGTGAGCCGACGATCGCGGCGTACCGGCAGCGTGGCGACCTGCTCTGGGCGGACTTCACCGGCGGCCGGGTACGGCGGGGCGCGCTGACCGGAGTGTGCCGCCCGGACGACACGCTGGAGTTCAGCTACACGATGGTGCTGGCCGACGGCGTCCTCGTGGTCGGCCACTGCGAAAGCACACCGGAGCTGCTGCCCGACGGCCGGATCCGCTTGCACGAAAGGTGGCAGCGGTACCGGCCGACCGCCGAGACCGGTGTGTCATTGCTGGAAGAGCTCGGCCCGCCCTGATCACCACCGCTGATCGGCGCGATGTATCAGGGAGGGATCGACAGCCGCTCTGGTCGTCATGGATCACGCCGCAGGCAAGGAGATCAGCGTCGACGGCTTGTCCGTCGTGCTGACCAGCGTGTCGTCGGACTCGCACACCTGGAATCTGGTCGTCCTGCAGTTGCTGCTCGAGGAACTCGGCCATCAGGTCCGCAACCTCGGCGCCTGTGTTCCCGACGACCTGATGGTCTCCGAATGCCTGCGGCTGCGGCCCGACCTGATCGTGGTCAGCACCGTCAACGGGCACGGCTTCCACGACGGCCTACGGCTGATCCGGCAGGTCCGCGATCACGCCGAGCTGGCCGGCACCCCGATGGTGATCGGCGGCAAGCTCGGGATCTCCGGGCCCGGGTGCGAGCGCAGCCGGGCCCAGCTGATCGCCGCGGGTTACGGCGCGGTCTTCGAGGACGGCACCGGGCTCACCGCGTTCCGGTCGTACGTCGCCCAGCTCGCCGTTGGCCGGGCTTCGTGACCGGGCCTACCAGCGACGTCAGCACCGGCTCGTTCGGTGCCTTCGTCGCCCGGGCACAGCAGGCCGGGCGGCTCGTCGTCCAACCGCGGATGGGTGTCAGCGACCCGTCCGCGATGCGCGCCGGTCTCCTGGCCACCAGGGACGCAGCGGCCACCACGGTCGGGACGATCACCCTCGACAGCTACACGCGCATGGGCGACAACCGCAACGCGCAGGCGGCGCTGGCCGACGGCATCGAGCTGAACGGCTACCCCATCGTCGCGCACACGCCCGCCGTCACCCGATCCGTGCTGGACGGCGTTGCGGGCCCTGACTTCCCCGTCCAGGTCCGGCACGGCTCACCGTGTCCGGAGCCGATCGTCGCCGCGCTGATCGAGGCCGGACTGCACGCGACCGAGGGCGGCCCGGTGTCGTACTGCTTGCCGTACAGCCGAATGCCGCTCGCGGAGTCGATCCCGAATTGGGCGCGCAGCTGCGATCTGCTGGCGGAGGCCAGGACGATCGGAGCCGAGCCGCACGTCGAAAGCTTCGGCGGCTGCATGATGGGACAGCTCTGTCCGCCCGGTCTGCTGGTCGCGTTGAGCGTGCTCGAGTGCCTGTTCTTCCGCCAGCACGGGATCCGCAGCGTCTCGTTGAGCTATGCCCAGCAGACCAATCCGGAGCAGGACGTCGAGGCGGTACTCGCGCTCCGTCGGCTGGCGGCGCGCTGGCTGCCGGACGTCGAGTGGCACATCGTCGTCTACACCTACATGGGCGTCTACCCGCGGACCCCCGACGGCGCGTCCCGGTTGCTCGAGGAGGCCGCGCGCCTCGCCGTACGGACCGGGGCCGCACGGCTGATCGTGAAAACAGTTGCCGAGGGCTACCGAATTCCGACGTTCGCGGAGAATGTGGCCGCGCTCGAGACCGCCGCGCTGGCGGCCGAACAGTGCCTGACGATTGCCGGCGACGGTGCCGACAGCGGAATCCACGCCGAGGCGAGTGCCTTGATCGAAGCAGTTCTCGACCTCAGTCCGGATCTCGGCACCGCGCTCGCCACCGCGTTCCGGCGTGGGTACCTCGACGTGCCGTACTGCCTGCACCCCGACAACGCCGGAAAGGCCCGCAGCTACCTGGACGGCACCGGCCGCCTGCAGTGGTCGTCCGTCGGCTCGATGCCGATCCGCGGAATCGTCGGGCCGTCGAACCCGGCCGGCCTGACCGCAGCCGGGCTACTCGCCTCGCTGTCGTACGTCGAGCGCACCTACGACAACGCCAGCCTTGAGCAGGAGTACCAGGCCGAGTACCCGACCCGACCGCTGGTCCATCGTTCGATACCCACCGCACCGCCCCGCGCGGGCGATTCACCAGGGAGCACAGGAGATGACCGAGACCCGGATCCCGGAGACCGAAGCCCGGCTGCCAGTCAGTCCGCGTGAGCACCTCACCGCACCCACCACCCGCTCGGTGCTGCGGATCCAGCACCGGATGCTCACCGCGGCCCGCGAGTACCTGACCGGCAACGGATTCATCGAACTGCTGCCGCCGGTGATCGGACCGGTCACCGACCCGGGCGCCCGCGGCGCCAAGCAGGTCGACGTGGACTACTACGGCCATCGCTACAAGCTGATGACGAGCGCGATCCTTTACAAGCAGGCCGTTCTGACGTCGTTCGACAAGATCTTCTTCATCGCGCCGAACATCCGGCTGGAACCGCTGGAGACCGCGTCGACCAGCAGGCACCTGGCGGAGTTCCACCAGATCGATATCGAGATCGCGAACGCGACCAGGGACGACGCGATGACGGTCGCCGAGGGCCTGGTCCGGCACGTCGTCCAGCGGGTCGTCGACGAACTGCCCGACGAGTTCGAGTCGCTCGGCCGGGACACGTCGGAGTTCACCGAGTTGCTGGCCGAGCCGTTCCGGCGGCGTACGCACGCCGACGCGGTCGCGGACCTGCGGGCCATGGGCCACGACCAGAGTCCGGACGCCGAACTCGACTGGGAGGGCGAGGCGAAGCTGTCGGCCAAGGCCAGCCGGCCGTTCTTCGTCACCGACTACCCGAAGGGGTCGCGCGGCTTCTACGACCGGGAGAACCAGGAACTGCCCGGCATGCTGCGGAACTTCGACCTGATCGCCGCCGAGGGGTACGGCGAGTTGTGCAGCGGCAGCGAACGGGAGCAGGACTACGCGACCATCATCTCCCGGATGCGCGAAACCGCGGAGAACCCGGCGAAGTACGCGTGGTACCTGCAGATGCTGAAGGACGGCGTACCGCCCAGCGCGGGTTTCGGCCTCGGCCTCGAACGGTTCACCCGGTACGTCGCGGGGCTCGACGCGGTCTGGCAGGCGAGCGCGTTCCCGAAGGTGCCCGGCGTCGCCTCGCCGTGATCGCCGGTTCCGGCGAAGATAGCGCCCATGGCAGAAACCACGTCGGCCCCGGCCAGCTCGCTCAGTCTCGGTCAAGGGACGGCGTTGTACATCGGCGCCGTGCTGGCGACCGGCGTGATCGCGCTGCCGGCGCTCGCGGCCGATGTCGCGGGCCCGGCCTCGCTGCTCGCCTGGGTGGGCCTCGCGGTGGTGTCCGCTCCGCTCGCCGCGACCTTCGCCGCGCTCGGTGCCCGCTACCCCGATTCCGGCGGTATTGCGACGTACGCGCGACTGGCGTTCGGTGAGCGCGCCGCCGCGATCGTCGGCTGGTGTTTCTACCTGTCCGTTCCGGTCGGCGGTCCGGCCGCGGCGTTGTGGGCGGGCGGGTACGTCGAAGGCGCGGTGGGCGGCGGCGAGAGCACGATCCTGATCACGATGGTCGCGCTGCTGATCGTCGTACCGGCCGCGAACGCGTTCGGGATCCAGGTGACCGGACGGGTCCAGATGGCGCTGGCCGGGTTGCTCACGGTCTTCCTCGTTCTCGCGGTCGCGCTGTCGCTGCCGCACGCGGACCTGTCCAACCTGCAGCCGTTCGCGCCGAACGGCTGGCAGGCGATCGGTCCGGCCGCCGCGCTGCTGGTGTGGAGCTTCGTCGGCTGGGAAACCGTCACTTATCTGACGGCCGAGTTCCGCCGGCCGGAGCGCGACGTACCCCGGGCCACGGCGTTCGCGGTGATCATCATCAGCGTGATCTACCTCAGCGTCGCGTTCGCCACGATCACCGTCCTGGGGCCGCGGGCCGGCCAGACCGCCGCACCACTCGGCGATCTGCTCGCCATCGGGCTCGGCGGCAATGCCCGCATTCTGGCCGCGGCGGCGGCGTTGCTGCTCACCTTCGGTGCCATGAACGCGTACTACGCGGGCGCGGCCAAGCTCGGCGCCGCACTGGCTCGCGACGGCGCACTGCCCGTGTGGCTGGCCCGCGGGAGCTCGGCCGGGGTCGTACCGCGCCGGAGTATCGCCGTACTCAGCGCAATGTCGATGACGACCGCGGTGATCGTGGTCGTGGCAGGAGTCGAGCCGCAATCCCTCGTCCTGCTCACCACCGGCCTGTTCGTCACCGTGTACGCGGTGGGCGTCGCCGCCGCGGTCAAGCTGCTGCCGCGCCGCAGCGGCGCACGATTCGCGGCACTCGTTGCCCAGGGCGCGGTCGTCGTACTGCTGTTGATGGCCGGCGTCTACCTGCTCTGGCCACTGCTCGTCACCGTGGCCGCGCTGGGCTACCTCCGCCTCACCAGGTCGCGGCGCTGAGACGGCGTATTTTCGCCGCACCGGCGTCGCCTCTTCCGGTCAGAGACCGAACGAAGGAGGGCATCCTGTACGCCGAAGGGTTCCCCGAAGCAGCGATCCGCCACCGCGCCAAGACCGGTGCCGCCGACGCATTCCCGTCCGCCGACGAATACGGGCAGGCCCTGTTCGGCTGTGCGGATCCGCAGCCCGACGACCCCATCGACCGGTACCGCTTGGTGCCACCCGTCTTCGTTCCCCAGCGGTTGGCGCAGCTCATCGACCTGGCCCGCGAGCCCGTGTACCGCGACGTCCGGCTGGAGACCACGATCGGCGGCTTCCGGTCCACGGTACCGGTCTACGTCTCCGCGTTCGGGTCGACCGAGGCGGCCAGCGTCGCGCTCGGGGTAGCCGCGGGCCGGCAGGCCGGACGCCTCGGCATCCCGATGGTGATCGGCGAGAACGTGATGCCGGTGAACAGCTACGGCCGGGTCGAAGCCGACGCCGAGCGCTCGCTGCTCGGCCGGATTCGCGCCTACCAGGCCGAGGCCCTCGAGGGGTACGGCGGTGTGGTCGTGCAGCAGAGCACCGAGGACGCCGACGCCGAGGTGTGGAATCTGGTCTACAGCGACCCGAACGTCCTTCCGCTGCTGGAGTCCGGGCGGCTCGCGTTCGAACTCAAGGTCGGTCAGGGCGCGAAGCCGGGACTCGGCGGGATGACACTGGTCGACGCGAACGCGGCCGCCCGGCTGTCGGACACCTACCTGATCGACCCGGTCCTCGGTGGCGACCGCGTCCTGCGCAGCAGCAGTCCCGGTACGTTCACCGACGAGATCCTGCGCCAGCAGATCCGCCTGATGCGCAACAACTACCCGCGGGCGAAGGTGTGGGTGAAACTCCCACCGGCACGCGACGTCGCGCAGGCCGCACAGGTGGCCTGGACCGCGGGTGCGGACGCTGTTTCCGTGGACGGCGCCGAGGCCGGGACCGGGTGGGCACCGCGGGCGTTCCTTCGCCACGTCGGACTACCACTCGGCGAATGTCTGCGACGGATCGCGCACGACCGAGGCACACCGCATCCCTCGTGCTTGCTGGTGTCCGGACGCATGTGGGAAGGCGCCCGCGTCGCCAAGAGTCTGGCGCTCGGCGCGAACGCCGCCGGTCTCGGACGGGCCGGACTGCTCGCGGTCGACACCGACCACGAGAACGGTCTCGTCCATCTCGTCGAGTGTCTCGCCCTCGAACTGCAGTTCCTCGTCAGCGCTCTCGGCAAGTACCACGTCGACGCACTCGGTGCGGAGGATCTGTGGAGCCCGGATGCCCGGTGACTGTGAGGTTGCCACCGGGCTCCGCCGATTCCGTCGCCCTGCCGTGCCGGTACCTTCCTAAGCGAGCGTCCGCCGCGACGCCAGATAGCGGCCCTCGTCGAGCCGCGGCAGATCCGTCATCTTCGCCCGCGGCCGGGTCGCCTTCACCTGCCGTCGGCGGACCAGGTCGACGAGGTCCGCCGACGGTTCGACGCCGAGCTCGGACGCCAGGCTGCGCTCGAAGAACTCCAGCCGGCGGATCGCTTCGACCACGTTGTCCTCGGCGAGATGCACCTCGATCAGCACGCGGGTCGCGCTCTCCCGCAACGGTTCCAGGCGGACCGCTGCCATCGCTGCCTCGATCGCCTCGGCATATCGCCCAGAACAAGTCAGTTGCTGAGCAGTGAGTTCGAGGGCGTGCAGTTGCAGCTGACGGAGCCGCTCCCGCCCGAGCAGCACCCAGTCGTCGTACCAGCCGGGCAGCAGTTCGCCCATCGAGGCGAGCGTCGGCAAGAGGCCTTGATCGGCGCCGCATTCGCCGTCGTTGATCACCCGCCGGATCGCGGTGATCAACGTGTTCACATCGACGTCCACGTCCTCGTCGACGCGCAGCGTCTCGTCACCGGTGACCAGCGGTTGGGCACTCAACTGCCGCAGCCGCCACAGCGCGGTTCGCAAGCAGGCCTGTGCCCTGGAGTCCGACACATCGGGCCAGAGTGTCCCGGCCACCTCGGCCCGGCTGGACCGCCCGCGCAGCGCGACGAACGCGACCACGCGGCGGGCGCTGAGCGGAATCGACAACGTCTGTTGACCATCGACGACCCAGAAGCCATCGAGCATCCGAAGCTGCACCGATGGGTGCGCTTCCTCAGGCGGGGTGTCCGGGTCCGGACGGTCCGCCGGTACAGGGTTCGTGCGCATCTATCGATCTCCCCCACTACACGTGAATTCGTCGGGACCACATCCGGTCGACAGTGCGCTCCCCCCGAGAGAACCTTGGGCGGGCAGGCTCCCGGGTGCGGGCATAGACGCCTCCTCTTTGCGTGGCTGCCGAGCTACCTTGCGTGAAGTCTGAGCCGTCAACTACTCGAGTGCAAGCCGTTGGCACAACGGATATCCCGTGCCGAACGCTGGCAGTTGGTGTATCACCCACCACGGGTCAGCGGCTCTCGTTCGTCAGTAACGGCTCGCGGGAGGCCCCAGTGAACGAGAGCGTCGACGGCAACATCGAAGGTGTCGTGCTGCAATTGAGCAGTGGCTTCCAGCCATACCGGGAGTATCTGCTGCGCGGTGCGGCCGCGCGCAGTCCGCTGTGGCTGATCGACGACGAGCCGGCGACCTGGCAAAAGCCGTATGTCGCGGGCAGTTCGGTGGTCGTACCGCTGCAGAGTTCCGGTCTGGCGCTGGACCTCGACACCTTGCTTGCAACGGCCGATTCAATCGCTCGTGTGCATGGGGTTCGCGGCGTTTTCACCTACGACGAACCGTCGGTCGTGGCGACCGCGCTGATCGCGGAGAAGCTCGGACTGCCCGGGTTGACCGCACGCGGCGCACAGGGCTGTCGCGACAAGACCCGCACCAGGCAGGCGCTGAGCGATGCCGGTCTGCCGCAGCCGAAGTTCGGCGTCGCGAAGACCGCCGGGGAAGCCGCGAGCATCGCCGCGGCGATCGGGTATCCGGTGGTCGTGAAACCGCGCGGGATGGCCGCAAGCATCGGCGTCGCCGTGGTGGACGACGCGTCCGGAATCAGTGCCGCCTTCGATCGAGCCGACAGCTCGAGCCGCAGCGGTCCGGCCGAGTACCACGGCGGCGCGCTGATCGAGGAACTCGTCGACGGCGCGGAGATCAGCGTCGACGGTGCGGTGGTGGCCGGCGAGTACCAGCCGTTCTTCGTTGCGCACAAGCAACTCGGCGCACCGCCGTACTTCGAGGAGATCGGGCACATCGTCGACGGCGCGGACCCGCTGCTCGCCGATCCCGAGCTGCGCAAGCTGCTGCAGACCGCGCACGCGGCGATCGGCGCGCCGTACGGCATCACGCACACCGAGATCCGGTTCAGCACCCGCGGCCCGGTCGTGATCGAGATCAACGGCCGGCTCGGCGGTGACCTGATCCCGTACCTCGGCAAGCTCGCGACCGGAATCGACCCCGGCGCGATCCTCGTCGACGTCGCCCGCGGCGCGCGCCCGCTGCTCGAGGCCGACCACCACACCTGCGTGGGGATCCGGTTCTGCTATCCGCCGGAGGACTGCCGCGTGCTGTCGATCGCGGTCCCGGAGCCGGGCGCGGTACCGGGCCTGATCGAGGCGCATCCGATGGTCGCCGACGGCGCGACCGTCCGGCTGCCGCCGCGCGCCCACATCGGCCGGCACGCGTACGTGATCTGTACCGCGAGCGACCCGGCCACCTGCGCCGAGCGACTGACCGCGGCGGCGGCGCTCGTCGAACTGGACTACGAAGCACTGAACGAATCCGAGTACTCAGGACGGCCCTGGTAAGCCACGACCCCTTTGGAGCCCGCACATGACCAACCACGAGGTCGAACTGCTCGCCGTCGGCGCCGGGCCGGCCAATCTCGCACTCGCCGTCGCACTCGAGGAACTCGGCATCGACGGCCTGGCGGAGAACTCGCTGTTCATCGAACGCGGCGAATCCGTCGAATGGCAACGCGGCCTGTTGCTGCCGTGGACGAAGAGCCAGGTCGCCTTCGCCAAGGACCTGGTGACGCTGCGGAACCCGCGCAGCAAGTTCACGTTCCTGAACTACCTGCGCAGCGTCGGACGGCTCGACGACTTCATCAACATGGGCAGCTTCACGCCGTACCGCGTCGAGGTCTCGGGCTACCTCAGGTGGGTGTCGGAATCGCTGCAGAAGGTCCGGATCCGGCTCGGCTGCGACTGTACGTCGATCGAACCGGTGCGCAACCCGGCGGGTGCGTTGACCGGCTGGCTGACCCGGCTCGCCGACGGCAGCACGATCTCCAGCCGGTACCTGGTCATCGGCGCCGGGCGTGATCCGTACGTACCGGCGGAGTTCGCCGGACTGCCCGCCGAGCGGGTGATCCACAGTACGCAGTACCGCACCCGGGTGGCCCAGCTCGACAAGGACCGGCCGTACCGGGTCGCGGTGGTCGGCGCGGCGCAGAGCGCGGCCGAGATGTTCCGCGCGACGCAGATCGACCTGCCGAACAGTGACGTCAGCTGGGTGATGCGGTCGATCGGATTGCGGGCGTACGACACGAACAAGTTCACCAACGAGCTCTATTACCCGTCGTTCATCGACAAGTTCTACGAGGCGCGGCCGGAAGGCAAGGAACAGATCCTGCGCGAGATGCACCTGACGAACTACTCCGGCGTCGAGAGCGATCTGCTGCAGGAGCTGTACACGAGCATGTACCTGGACCGGCTGGCCGGCATCGACCAGCGCCGGCTGGTACCGATGACCGACATCGTCGGAGCCCGCGCCGAAGGCGACGAGATCGTGCTCGAGCTCAGCGATCGCAAGACCGGTACCGGCAGCGAACTGCGGCGCGACGTGGTGCTGCTCGGCACCGGATTCGTTCGGGAGATGCCCCGGCTCGTCCGCGGACTCAGCGACGCGATCGGTCTCGACGGCATCGAGGTGAACCGGCAGTACCGCCTGCAGCTCGACGAACCGTCGGACGCCGCGTGCTACCTGCAGGGCGTGAACGAAGCGACGCACGGCATCGCCGACTCACTGCTCAGCGTGCTCGGCAACCGGGCCGGAGACATCGCCCAGGACATCGTGGCGCACCGCGCCGGACGACGGACCAACGGTGTGCACCGACCGTCCGCCGAGCGGCTCACGACGGTCCCGTTGTCCGCCGACGGCGCCGTACCCGCCTGATCGAGCCTCGATGCTTCGCCAGGGCGGTTCGCTGTTCTCCACGCCCGGCCGCGCCATCGTCGTCGGTGCCGTTCTCGTCGCCGGCGCGGCCGCCCTGGTCGGTATCGGCTACGCCGCCGGCTGGCTGCATCCGGAGCCAGCCACAGCGGCGCCGGTAGCCACTGCGACCGCACCGTCGGCGGCCCAGCAGATGTGGCGATTGCTGGTCGCGATCGCGGTCATCTGCGCGCTCGCGACGTTGTGCGGCCGGCTGGCCCGCCTGATCGGCCAGCCTGCCGTCGTCGGCGAGATTGTCGCCGGTCTGGTCCTCGGTCCGTCGGTGATCGGCTCGGCGGCGCCGTGGCTGTTCGACGCGATCCTGCCGGCCGAGGTCCGGCCGAACCTCGGCCTGCTGGCCCAGGCCGGCCTCGCCGTCTTCATGTTCACGGTCGGCAGCGACTTCGGACAGGACCGGATCGGCCGGGATCGTGGCGCGATCGCGGCCGCCAGCCTCGCGATCATGGCTGTACCGTTCGCGCTCGGGCTCCTGGCCGCCCTCCCGCTGTACTCGACGCTCGCCGGTCCGGATGTGCAACGCCTGCCGTTCGCCGTGTTCATCGGTACGGCGCTCAGCATCACGGCGTTCCCCGTTCTCGCGCGCATCGTCCAAGACTGCGGTCTGCACGGCACCCAGCTCGGATCGCTCGCCATGTTGTGCGCCGCCGCTGCCGACGTACTCGCCTGGTGCGCGCTCGCCGTCACGATGGCGATGATCCGATCGGCCGGCCCGGGCGACGCATTTCTCGCGTTGGGCCTGACCGTGCTCCTGGGCACAGCGGTCGTGTTCGTACTGCGCCCCGTACTGCAGCGACTCGCGCACAGGTACGCCGCAACGGTACCCACGCCGATCCTGGTACTGCTCGTCCTCGGCCTGATTCTCGGGCTGGCGGCCGCGACCGACCGAATCGGCGTCCACGCGATCTTCGGCGGCTTCCTGGCTGGACTCGTGCTGCCGAAGGACAGTCCGCCGGTCGCGGCCGTGGCCGACCAGATCGGCGGACTCAACCGTGCCTTGCTCGTCCCGGTCTTCTTCGCCTCCATCGGCCTGCAGACCGACGTCACCGCAGCTGTGACGCAGCCGCAGGTCCTGATCGCCGGGGCGGTGCTGCTGGTCGTCGCGGTCGTCGGCAAACTCGCCGGGGCGGTCCCGGTGGCGCGGGCCGGCGGTCTTCCCGGACGGTCCGCGACCGGGCTGGGTGTCCTGATGAACGCACGCGGCATCACCGAGATCGTCGTCCTGTCGGCCGGTCTCGGGGTCGGCATCATCAACCACAGCGCGTTCACAGTGATGGTGCTGATGGCGCTGATCACCACGACGATGGCCGCCCCGCTGCTGCGCCTGCTCGGGCCCGGGCTGCGCGATCGGAGCGTACCCGGCCGGTCACCGAACGAGAGTTATGCCAACGGTGACGCCACAAGCACGATTCCGTGACGAATCGGCTACGTCCGCGTGACGGTCCCGGTGATCGAATAGGCGTCGCCACCTGCGTGGACCACCGAAAGGAAGTGAAGCGTGTCGACGATCTCGCTACGCAACACTGCACCGCCGACCGAGAGACCCCGGAGATCCTCCCGGGCCGACCGTCACCACCGCGACACCGTTCAGACGAGCTCGATCGAGGACGTGCTCAACCGCGCACTCGCCTCGGACTGGTCCGCCTGGAGGGAGTTGGAGCGCCGCTACGGTTCCCTGCTGCTGCACACCGCCCGCGGCGTCGGCCTGAGCCACAGCGACGCGTTCGACGTCGCACAGCAGACCTGGCTGCGGCTGTGGCAGCACGGCCGGCAGATCCGCGACCCGCAGTGCCTTCCCGCCTGGCTGGCCGCCACGGCCCGGCGGGAAGGGCTACGAGTCGCGATCAGCCGGAAGCGATACCTGCTGTACGCCGATCCGACCACCGAGCACGGCGACGGCCAGCGCGCTGCCGTGGTCGACGTCTACCCGGCCGACGGCGAGTACGAGCCGGCCACCGAGCAGGCGTTGTCCCGCCTGCCCGGGCGCTACCAGGCGCTGATCAGATTGCTGATGTCGGACAGCTGCCCGTCCTACCTGGAGATCGCGGAGCGGCTGAACCTGCCCATCGGAAGCATCGGACCGATGCGGATGCGGGCCTTGCAGATGCTGCGCCGGACACCGGAACTGGCCACCGCCACCCGCTGACCGGCGCGACCACGACCGACGTGGACTCCCGGCGTCCCCTGCTCAGGAGCGCCGGGAGCACGTGGTCCAGAAGGTGGGTTTCTGGCTGTGATTGCTGCCGTTTCTGCCGCAAAACAAGGGGTTTCGTACTTGTCGTGACATGGGGCAGACTGGACCTCCGTGACTGATTATGTGGCGGCCGAGAGCCGGTACGACGACCAGATGACCTACCGGCGGACCGGCCGCAGCGGACTGCAGCTGCCGGCCATTTCGCTCGGACTGTGGCACAACTTCGGCAACGACAAGCCGCTCGCGACGCAGCGCGACATCCTGCGGCGGGCGTTCGACCTCGGCGTCACGCACTTCGACCTGGCCAACAACTACGGCCCGCCGTACGGGTCGGCCGAGACGAACTTCGGCACCCACTTCGCGCGCGACTTCAAGCGCTACCGCGACGAGCTGATCATCTCCACCAAGGCCGGGTACGACATGTGGCCGGGGCCGTACGGTCAGGGCGGCGGCTCCCGCAAGTACCTGCTCGCCTCGCTCGACCAGTCGCTGAGCCGGATGGGCCTGGACTACGTCGACATCTTCTACTCGCACCGGTTCGACCCGGACACCCCGCTCGAGGAGACCATGGGCGCGCTCGACGCCGCGGTCCGCTCGGGCAAGGCGCTGTACGCCGGTATCTCGTCGTACTCGGCTGACCGGACCCGCGAGGCGGCCCGGATCCTGCAGGAGCTGGGGACGCCGCTGCTCATCCACCAGCCGTCGTACTCGATGCTGAACCGCTGGATCGAGGAGGACCTGCTGGACGCCGTCGGCGAGCTCGGCGTCGGCGTGATCGCGTTCTCGCCGCTGGCGCAGGGCGTGCTCACCGACCGCTACCTGGACGGCATCCCGGCCGACTCGCGGGCCGCGCAGGGCAAGTCGCTGAACCCGGACTCGCTGACCGAGGAGACCCTCAAGCACGTGCGCGCGCTGAGCGAGATCGCCAAGCAGCGCGGCCAGTCCGTGGCCCAGCTGGCACTCGCCTGGACGCTCCGCGACGACCGTGTGACCAGCGCGCTGATCGGCGCCTCCAGTGTCGCGCAGCTCGAGGACAACCTGGCCGCGGTGCAGAACCTCGGCTTCACCGCCGAGGAGCTGGAGGCCATCGACGCCGACGCGGTCGAGGCCGGCATCAACCTGTGGAAGAAGAGCTCGGACTCCTGAGCTGAGCCCCGAACTGCCCCGCTCCGGGTCACGGAGCGGGGCACGGTGGTTGCACTTCGGGTCCTCCGGGCACAGGCTGGAAGAGACCCTCCTGGAGGTGGTTGTCATGACCGCTTCGACGCTCGAAATGGCCCTGACCTACGAACACGCACGGATCCGGGAGCTGGCCGAGCCGGCCCACCGCCCGGAGGCCGCGCGGCCCGAGCACCGGCACCAGACCGACTGGTTCTACGCGATCGCGGCCCAGCACCTGGCCGCCGCCGAGGACGTGTTGCTCCCGCACGTCCGCCGCCTCTCCGACGGCAGCGAGCTGGTCACCCTCTACATCGGCAACGCGAAGGAGCTCGAACGCTCGCTGCGTTTCCTCAAGGGACGCCAGTACGGCGACAGCCGGTTCGTCGACCTGCAGCACACCGATCTGTGGCAGCACATCGACCGGCTGCTCGACCAGCACGAGGAGCTGGAGACGACGTACAGCCGCCGGATCTGCGAGCAACTCGACAGCCGAGACGTGAACACGCTGACCGAAGACCTGCTCGAGGCCGAGGAGCGCGCACCGACGCGGGCACATCCGTCCTCACCGCACACCGGTCCGGCGGGACGCGTGGCGCACCGGATGTGGCGACTGGCCGACACCGCGTGGGACAGCGCCGAAGGACGCGTCGTACCGACCAAGTACCACGCCCATCCCAAACGCGATTCCACGCTGTCGCACTACCTGTACGGGACACCGCTGCCGGGCGCGGAAGAGCACGGCTGACAAAGATCCGGCCCCGGCGGATGCCTCCGCCGGAGCCGAACCCCGTCTGCCGACCGTCACTTGCGCCTGGTTGTGGGGCCGGCGTGGGTCCCGGCGCCGCTGCGCCTGAGGTGCGGAACCGGGTCCCGGCGTCCTCCTCCGCTGCGCCTGGTGTGCGGAGGAGGACGAGTCGGTGAAGTGGATGGTTATTTGAGGCTGTCGAGCGCCTTCTTCGCGCCCGGATGCAGCGGCACCGGGTCGGTCTGCTGGGCGTTCTCCAGCGTGATGCCCTTGGCGGCGGCGTTCACCGCGACCAGGGCGTCCTTGTTCTCGTACAGCGTCTTCGTCAGCTGCTCGGCCAGCTCGTCCTTCATGTCTTTGCGGACCAGCAGCACGTTCGGTACGACGATCGTCGCGACGTCGGCCGGCTGTTTGTAGGTCGCCGCCGGGATCGGGGACTGGGAATAGATCGAGCCGTACTTCTCCTGCATTTTCGGCAGCAGGTCCGCGATCGGCAAGAGCTTGACCCCCTTGCCCAGGCTGGTGGTCAGATCGGTGATCCCGCCGGTCGGCAGGCCACCGGACCAGACCAGTGCGTCGATCGTCCCGGACTTCATCGCATCCACCGACTCCGGCAGGCCGAGCCGCTGGGCGGTCACGTCCTTGGCCGGGTCGAGGCCGGCCGCCTCGAGCAGCCGGCGGGCGATCACCTCGGTGCCCGAGTTCGGCGAACCGGTGGAGACCCGCTTGCCCTTCAGGTCCGCGATCGAGTTGATGTTCGCGGCCGTCCGGACCGCGACCTGCGTGTAGTTGTTGTACAGCCGGGTGAGCGCGACGACGTCCTGCTTGCTGTCGAAGCTGTTCTCGCCGTTCACCGCGTCCGCGGCCGAGTCGCCGAGCGAGAATGCGATGTCGTAGTTCCCGCCGACCAGGCCTTGGATGTTCTGCACCGAGGCGCCGGTCTCGCTCGCGGTGGCCCGGTAGCCGGACATCTTCTGCGAGATCACCGAGGCCAGCGCACCGCCGAGCTGGTAGTACACGCCGGTGGTGTTGCCGGTGGCAATCGTCAGCCGGCCGCCCGCCTCCGCTCCGGATCCGGTCGGTTCGCGCTGACCTCCGCAGGCGGCCAGTGCGACCACCGTGACGAGTGCGACCGCGACAGCTCTGAGTCTCATGAAGCGACGGTTCCTTCCTGGGCGGCGGCCTGGCGTTGCCGCCGGACCAGGTTGATGACGACGGCAACAAGTAGCAAACAGATTCCGGCCGTGATGGTTACGGGCGCGAGGTAGAGCAGCAGCGCGGCGGCCGGCACGCAGAACGCCCGCTCGAGCCAGGTCGCCCGGACGAACACCCAGCCGCCGGTGACCACGGCCAGCGCGGCGACGGCGAGCATCGACACCAGCGTGGTCCACACCATGCCGCCGAACGAGCCCTGACCGAGCAGGTGCGCGCCGTTGTCGGTGAGCACGAACGCGAACGGCACCAGGAACGCCGGCAGCGTGTACTTCCACGCCTGCCACATGGTCGGCATCACCTTGCCGCCGGTGATCGCCGCGGTCGCCACCGCGGCCAGTGCGGTCGGCGGCGACACCTCGGACAGCACCGCGTAGTAGAAGATGAACATGTACGCCTCGGGCTGCGTCACGCCGAGGTTCACCAGGGCCGGCGAGATGATCACCGCCGCGATGATGAACGACGCGGTCACCGGCACCGCGAGCCCGAGGATCAGCACCGCGAACGCGGACAGCACCACGGTCAGCACCAGCACCGCGGTGTGGTTGTCGGTCAGCCCGCGGGCCGCGCCGACGATGATCTCCGCGAGGTTCAGCCCCAGGCCGGTCTGGGTGGTGACCGCGACGATCACGCCCGCGGTCGCACAGGTCGCCGCCACCGGCAGGATCGAACGGGTGCCTTGGGCAAGCGCTTTGAACAACGGCCGCCAGGTCAGCCGGTGCTCGCGATCGAGGAACGACAACCCGAACTGCACGATCACCGCGTAGACGACGGCCTTGAACGGCGGTACGTCGGCCGCCATGAAAGCGATGATCACGACCAGCGACAGGAAGTGGTACCCGAACCGCAGCAGCAGCCGCCACGCGGACGCGTCCGAGGTCTCCGCCGACGTCGTGCCGTGCCGGCGGGCGTCGATCTCGATCGCGAGCAGGATGCCCAGGTAGTAGAGGATCGTCGGAATCACCGCGAACCCGAGCACCTTCAGGTACGAGACCTGCAGGAACTCGGCGATGATGAAGGCCGCCGCACCGAGTGTCGGCGGCGACAGGATCGCGCCGATGCCGGCCGCCGCGAGCATGCCGCCGGCCGGTTCGGCCGGGTAGCCGGCCCGGCGCAGGATCGGCCACGAGACGGTACCGAGCGACACCGCGGTCGCGGTCCCGGAGCCCGAAACGGTCCCGAGCAGGAAGCCCGCCATCGTGACCGTCCGGCCCGGCGCGGTCCGGCTGCGCTTGAACGCGGCGAACGACAGGTCGATGAAGAACTTGCCCGCGCCCGAGTAGTCCAGCACCGCGCCGTAGATGGTGAACAGCACGATGTACGACGCCGCGACTGCCAGCGGTGTGCCGTAGAACCCCGCCGTACCCATCGTGAACTGCGCGATGATCGCGTCGAAGTTGAAGCCCTGGTGCGCGAGCGACCAGGTGTAGGGCAGGTAGCCGCCGTAGTACGCGTACGCGATGAAGACCAGGCTGAAGGCCGGCAGCACCCAGCCCGTCGTCCGGCGGCACGCCTCGAGCAGGAGCAGCAACAACACCGTCCCGGCCACGAGGTCGAGCACCGACGGCGCCTGCCGGCGTTCGAGGTAGCCGTCGAAGTCGAACAGCGGGTAGACGCACACCGCGAGCGCGACCACGGCCAGGATCCAGTCCGCCACCCCGGGGTCGTCGTGCGCCCGGGCCTTGAACGGATTGCGGAACGCCGGCACCTTCCAGCCGCGGTAACACAGCAGCGTGATCGGCAAGACAGCTGCGAGAAAGATCACCAAGTAGAACTGCGTGCCTTGTGGTAAAGGCACGAACACCTGCGCGAGCACACCGACGCTGACGATTGCGCACCAGACCGATACGCCGAGGTCGAGGGCAGGCCGCAGCCGCCGAGCGGGGCGTTCCTGCTCGTACTCGGCCAGTTCTTCCTCGGAGGGCACGCTCGCGCCGTCCCGGCTGTCAGTACCGACAGTCATCCAGTGGTTCCCTCCTGTGCCCGGAAGGCTAATTCTGCCGAACACTGCGTGGAGTCGCGTGATTACGTCTTTACCAAGATCTGACACATCGAGCCGTGACCTGGCCTACGATCACCGCATGAGTGGCGCGGTCCGGATTCTGCTGGTCGAGGACGATCTCGATATCGCCAATGCCCTGATACCCGCCTTGCGGCGTTACGGCCTGATGGTCACGCACGTCCGCACGGCCGCCGACGCGCTGGCGGCCGACCCCGGTGACCTGGTCCTGCTGGACCTCGGGTTGCCGGACGGGGACGGCATCAACGTGTGCCGGCAGATCCGGACAGTGTCGGACGTGCCGGTGATCGCGGTGACGGCCCGCGGCGAGGCGGCCGACCGGGTCCGCGGCCTGCGCAGCGGCGCGGACGACTATGTGGTGAAACCGTTCGCGATTTCCGAGCTGCTGGCCCGTATCGATGCTGTACTTCGTCGTACCGGCCTCTTGCAGCCCCGCCCCCGGGTGACCGTCGGCGACCTGACGGTGGACATCGAGGCCCGGACCGTGCAGGTGGCGGACAAGCCCATCAGTCTGACCCGCAAGGAGTTCGACGTGCTCGCAGTACTGGCCGCTCACCACGGCCGGGTGGTCCCCCGGGAACAGGTCGCGCTCTACGCCTGGCAGTCGGTGTTCGAGGCGTCGTCGCGCACCATGGACGTGCACGTCGCCAGCCTCCGCGCCAAGCTCGGCCGGCCGGAACTGGTCCAGACCATCCGCGGCGTCGGTTACCGCCTGGGTTCGGACTGACCGTTGCGCCGTCGACTACTGCAGTCCCTCGTCCCGATGGTCGTCGCGCTGGCGATCGTCGCAGTGATCCCGCTGGCCAACTTCATCGCCACCAGCAACTCCCGCACGCTGTTCCTGTCCCGGAGCAACGACGCGGACTGGTTCGCCGCGATGGCCGAGTCGCCGCTGCAGACCGGTGACATCGCGAACCTGCGCGAGCTCGCGGTCCGCTACCAGGACCTCTACAACACACCGGTCTTCGTCGTCGACGTCGACTCCCGCGTGATCGCCACCTCCCGGTCCGGCGTCGACGTCAAGGAAGAGGACATCGCGGCGGCGCTGCACAGCACGCTGGCCGGCCGCCTGCCCCCGGAGCCGCCGGCGCTGTGGCCGTGGCGCTCCGGCGAGATGATCGTGTCCCGCCCGGTCGTCAACAACGGCAGCGTGCTCGGTGCCGCGGTCCTGCGGGTGCCGACCGAGAAGGCGCGCGAGCAGGTCCAAAGCGGCCTGCTGCTGCTCCTCGGCGGCCTGCTGATCAGCATCGGCGCGA
This sequence comes from Kribbella sp. NPDC048915, assembly GCF_040649595.1. Taxonomy (NCBI): domain Bacteria; kingdom Bacillati; phylum Actinomycetota; class Actinomycetes; order Propionibacteriales; family Kribbellaceae; genus Kribbella; species Kribbella sp. NPDC048915. Next base: position 33,171 of record NZ_JBEZFT010000075.1, read on the forward strand.
TCATCATCGGCATCGTCCGGCCGATCACCCGCTGGGTGCTCCGCCCGCTGCAGGACCTCGACAACGCCACCCACCAGATCACCCGCGGCGCCCTCGACACCCGGGTCTCCACCGACGGCCGCGCTCCCGAACTGCGGCGCCTGGGCGACAGCTTCAACTCGATGGCGCTGAGCCTGCACCAGGCCCGGCAGCGCGAGCGCGAATTCGTCGCGGACGCGTCGCACCAACTGCGGACGCCGCTGACTTCGGCCCGGATCCACATCGAAGGTCTGTCCCGGCTGTCGCCGACCGCCCGGTTCGCGCTGTCCGACATCGACCGGCTCGGCCGGATCGTCCAGCGGCTGTCCCGGCTGGCCGGGTCGGACCGCCCGTCGGCCGATGCCGATGGCAACGAAGAGCCGCTGGACCTCGCGCAGGCCGTCAAGGAGCGGCTGGTCGGCTGGAAGGCCGTGTACGCCGCCGACGACCTCGAGCTGGTCGTCGGCGAGATGGTCCCCGGCGGGGTCGCCCCCGAACTCGAGGTCGACGACATCCTCGACGTACTGCTCGACAACGCCTCGAAGTACGGCGCACCGCCGGTCGAGGTCTCGGTCACCCGCGACGGCACCGAAGTAGTGCTGTCCGTGCGCGACCACGGCCTCGGCCTGGGTTCGCGGGATCTGAAGAAGGTCGGCGAGCGGTTCTGGCGCAGCGCCCACCACCGCGAAATGCCCGGCACCGGTCTGGGCCTGGCGATCGTCCGCTCCGAAGCCGCCCGCGTCGGCGGCCGCGTCGTCGCCCGTCCCCCCATCGGCGGCGGCCTCGTCATCGAGGTCCGCGTCCCCCTGATCGACGACTACGACGCCTGACCCGCCCCACCACCCGCCCCGGACCGCCACCCGCCCCGGACCGCCGCCCCACCACCCGAGCCGGGCGGTCGCAGCCACCGAGCCGGGCGGGCTGTCGGCCACGTCGGTGAGCACGACACCGCGGGGTTCGGCCGCATGACTCCCACGCGCGGGGATATCCGCGCGTGTTGGGGGTTCTGTGCTCGTACGCCAGCAGAGAACCCCCAACACGAGGGGTTATCCGGCTCTTGTGAACGATCCGTGGGTGGGGTCTGGGTGACCGAGTCAACGCCCGGACTGGACGACCGCGCGCGTCCCCGCACGCCCGCGTCCCCGCTTGGTGGGTTCACCCACCGTGTTGTGGGTTCCTGACCCGTGTGAAGGGTACGGAACCCACAACACGATGGGTGAACCCACCGTGTTGTGGAAACC
>NZ_JBEZFT010000076.1:0-34372 GCF_040649595.1 Kribbella sp. NPDC048915
TCTGGCACAACGACCGAATCGGAGCACCCGTACTCCGGTCCATAACCGCCTACGACCACTGAGATCCCAGGCCCAGCCGTGCATCAATCATCTAGTTGATCTTGAACACCGGGACGCCTGGTGCGATGTGGCGCAGTACCTCGTCGGGGGAGTCCTTTGCGACGTCGCCGCTGAAGAAGGCGCCGACCTCCCACGACCACTTCTTCAGGTAGAGCCGCAGCGCCGGGATCTTGTCGGCGTCGGCGAGTTCCTCGGCGCGGAAGGTCTCGACCTTCCGGCCGAGCTGCAGCCGCCCGGTCCCGCTGACGCGGAGGTTCTTCACCCACTGCGTGTGTCCGCGTGGCGCGACCAGGTACCGCTGGCCGTCGATCACGAGCAGGTTCACCGGCGTACTGCGCCATTCTCCGGACTTGCGGCCCGGCACCGACAGCACCCGGCTGCCCATCAGGCTGATCCCGAGCTTGGTCAGGGCCGCAACACCCTTGTTGAAGACGCGCATGCTGCCCTCGCTGCCGCGGAAGACGCGCTTGCTGTCGTAGGTCTGCCGATACTGGCGCTCGGTCACCGTCGTTCCTTTCTACGAGAGCGGTGCTCTCTGTTGTGATCAGTGAACCTCGATCACCGCTCATTGTCAAGAGCACTGCTCTCGAATCTGTGGCACACTGAGCCCATGAACGCCGGACGTACCGCCCGTGAACGCGCCCGGGCCGAGCTGACCGAGGAGATCAAGGCGGCTGCCCGGCGGCAGCTGGCGACCGTCGGGGCGGAGGCGCTGTCGCTGCGCGCGATCTCCCGCGAGCTCGGGATGGTGTCGTCGGCGCTCTACCGGTACTTCGCGAGTCGCGACGAGTTGCTCACCGCGCTCATCATCGACGCGTACGACGCCCTCGGCGACGCGGCCGAAGCCGCGGCCGGTGGGGACGACGTCCTCGAGGAGTGGCTGGCGATCTACGCCGCGGTCCGCGACTGGGCGAGGGCGCATCCGCAGGAGTACGCGTTGATCTACGGCTCCCCGATCAGCGGTTACAAGGCACCGCAGACGACCGTGCAACCGGCCGCTCGCGTGCCGATCCTGCTGCTCGATCTGCTGCAGCGCGCGCAGGCCGCCGGTCGGCTGACACCGCCGGCCGATGCGCCGACACCCACCGGGTTGCTGGCCGAGCAGACGAAAGTGCTGGTCGAGCTGGCTCCACAGCTGTCGCCCACGGTACTGGTGCGGATGATGATCGTGTGGACGCAGCTGTTCGGGATGCTGAGTTTCGAGCTCTTCGGGCAGCTCGTCGGCTCGATGGACCCGGCCGACGAGTTCTTCACGTCGGCCGCGCGGCAGATGGCCGCGTTCGTGGGGCTCAGCTGAAGGCCTTCGGCAGCGGTACGTCGAGCGCTGCGGTGACGCGGCGTACATAGGTCTCTCGCGGGATCGAGACCGCGCCCAGCGTGGCCAGGTGATCGGTCACCCATTGGATGTCGAAGACCCGGTCGGCGGCGTACTCGTCGTTGAGCAGCTCGATCGTGCCCAGGACGGCCGCCTTCGACCCGTCGGTCCTGTGGTGGAACATCGACTCGCCCGCGAACAGCCCGCCGATCGCGACGCCGTACAGCCCGCCGGCCAGCTCGTCACCGTCCCAGGCCTCGACCGAATGCACCCAGCCGAGCCGGTACAGCTCGGTGTACGACGCGATGATGTCGCGATCGATCCACGCGCCCGGGCGGCGCGGGTCGGCGCAGGCGCGGATGACCTGGTCGAACGCGGTGTCGACGCGGATCTCGTACTTCGCCCGCGCCCGGCGCAGCGAGCGTGACGGACGGTAGTTCGCGACCTCGATCACGCCGCGGTCGACCGGCGACCACCACAGCACCGAGCCGCGGTGGTCCGGCATCGGGAACAGGCCACGCCGGTACGCGGCCAGGACGGTGCCCGGCTCGAGGTCGGCTCCAGCGGCGACCACGTCGCTGTCCCCGGCCACCCCGACCGGCGGGAACTCCCAGGGCGACGGAGCAGGCTCGATCGGCACAGCACCATCCTGGACCATCGCGACCCTGAGGGGACACCAAGGGTTTGTCCCGAGTGGCGAGGCCTCCGAAGCCACGTACAGTTGAAGCACGTCCGGGTTCTGACGCGTGGGGCCGGGCGGGAAGGAGCACCGTGGCAGGAGTAGCCAGGTTCGTCGCCAGCAGTCTCGCGCCGGCCGCCCAGCGGTTCGCACCGACGGCAGCCGGCGGTGCGTTGCGCCAGATTCTCGAGATCGCGATCGACGGGTATCAGCGGTTCCCGGGCGCGGAGCAGATCGCGGAGAGCAAGCTCGCGCGGTGCGACGGCGATGTCGCGGAAGCGATCGAGGCCGTCATCGACCAGCACATCCGGCTGGCCGGGGTGCAAGGATTCGTCACCAGCATCGGCGGTCTGGTCACGCTGCCGGTCGCGCTGCCCGCCAACCTGACCGGGCTCGCGGTCGTCCAGTGCCGGATGGTCGCGGCGATCGCGCACCTGCGCGGGTACGACCTCGACGACCCGCGGGTGCGGACGGCCGTCATCACCTGCCTGCTCGGCGAGGACGGCGTGACCGACCGGCTCCGGAAGTCGAGCCTGCCCACGTCGCCGCTGGCGATCGCGACCGCGCCGGTGTTCGACCCGGAGCTCGATCGGCAGGTCGCCGGTGAGGTAGTCGCGGAGCTGATCGGCCGGATCAGCGGCAAGCGGATGGCGCTGACTGTCACCCGCCGGATCCCGCTGCTCGGCGGCGCCGTGGGCGCCGGCGTCGACGGCTGGTCGACGTATCGGGTGGGCGAGTTCGCCGCCAAGAGCCTGGTCCGCCGGATCCCCCGCCCGATCGAGCAGTGACGGCCCCCTTCTGGGGCGTGATGCTCGACTGCCCGGATCCACTCGCACTCGCGGAGTTCTACCAGCAGGTGGCCGGTGGCGAGCTGGCAGTGGTCACCGACGCCTACGTCGAGTTGCGCTTCGAGACGTTCAGCCTCGGGTTCCAGCGCGACCTGAACTACCGGGCGCCGACGTGGCCCGATCCCCGTGTGCCGCAGAAGGCGCACCTTGACTTCCGGGCCCCCGACCTGGACGCGGAGCAGCAGCGGGTGGTTGCCGCCGGCGGCAGGCCGACCGCGGTGCAGCCTGCTCCGGACAGGTTCCGGGTGTTCCTCGATCCGGCCGGGCATCCGTTCTGCTTGACGACATGGGGGACGGCGAGCGGACCGCCCGAATCTCGCTGAGGGATTGCCCCGAACTCAGCCGGCGAGGGCCTGGACGACGCGGCTCGGCGACGGCTTGCCGAGTTGCTCGGCCATCCAGGTGCTGGTGGTGACGAGTTTCTGCAGGTCGACGCCGGTGTCGATGCCCAGGCCGTCGAGCTGCCAGAGCAGATCCTCGGTCGCGAGATTGCCCGTCGCGCTCTCGGCGTACGGGCAGCCGCCCAAACCGCCCGCGGAGCTGTCGACCGTGGTCACCCCTGCCCGCAGCGCGGTGAGCGTGTTCGCGAGTGCCTGACCGTAGGTGTCGTGGAAGTGCACAGCGAGTTTGTCCACCCCGACTCCGGCCGCGCCGAACGCCTCGATCAGCGCCTCGACCTGCCCGGGGGTGGCAACACCGATCGTGTCGCCGAGTGACAGTTCGTGACATCCGAGCTCGACCAGGCGCGCACCGACCTTGACCACCTGGTCGATCGGTACGTCGCCCTCCCACGGGTCGCCGTAGCACATCGACACGTACCCGCGGACCGACAGTCCTTCGGCGAGCGCCCGCCGTACGGTCGGGGTGAACATCGCGAACTGGTCGTCGAGCGTCGAGTTGAGGTTCTTCGCCGCGAACGTCTCGGTGGCGCTGGCGAAGATCGCGATCTCCCGGACGCCGGCGGCGAGCGCGCGGTCGAGGCCGCGTTCGTTCGGTACCAGGACCGGGGCGCGCAGGTCGTCGGGGAGATCGAGCTGTGCGAGCAGCTCGGCGGCGTCGGCGAGCTGTGGGACCCATTTCGGGTGCACGAAGCTCGTGGTCTCGACCGTGGTCAGCCCCGCATCGACCAGCCGGCGGATGAACTCGGCCTTCACCGCGACGTCGACGATCGCCGACTCGTTCTGCAGCCCGTCGCGCGGACCCACCTCGTAGATCGTGACCCGCTCGGGCAGTCCCTCGGCCTTCACCAGTTGCGGTTTGCGCATCCTGCTGCCTCCTCGGCGGGCGTCGTCGAGCACGTGCGCGGGGTCTCCGCGACAATGCTCGGGATGACTTCTCTAGCTGCCATTCTGCGGGGTGCCGAACGCGGCGTCTTCCCACCCCCGGATCTCGGGCTCACCCTGGTCCCCGCACCGTCCGACCGCGAGAGCTGTGTGGTCGCGTTCACCGGCCATGTCGTGATCGCCGCGGACGTGGACCCGGCCTGGGTGGCCGAACGGATCCCGGACGGTGACCTCTCCGCGCCGACGAATCCGCCGTTCCTGTCCGCGCTCGAGGACTTCACCGGCCGGCGCGTCAACGCGATCGACGCGATGCTGCTCGCCCCTGCCCTGGTGGACCCGGCCGAACGCGCGGCGGCGACCGCCGAGCTGACGGAACTGCCGAACCTCGACCATCCTCGCGTCCGGCGCGCCTGGCGGTACCGCGACGACGTCCGGGCGTACGGCGATACGCACGGTGGTCTCGTGGTCACCGGGCGGGGTCTCGCCGGCCGTTTCGAGTGCGCACTCGAGGTCCCGGCGGAGGCGCGCGGTCAGGGGTACGGGCGGCGGCTGGCGTATGCCGCACGAGGATTGTGCCCGCCGGACGGCGCGGTCTGGGCCCAGGTGACGCCGGGTAACGCGGCGTCGTTGCGGACCTTCCTCGCGGCCGGCTACAAGCCGGTGGGATCGGAAGCGCTGTTGGTGAAGTGACCTCGGATTGTTGCTGGCAGCATCAATCCACAGCTGTGGAAAACTCTGGGGACAACATGGCTCAGACCGGTGTGCGGTGGTAGCGCGGCTCCCGTCCGGCCCAGAACGTGGTGCGGTAGATCCCGTGGATGATCTCGGCCTCGTACGCATCGAGCTCGGGCGCCCCCAGTTCGCGCGCGATCGCCAGCTCGGCGTGCGCGTCGTACGGCACCCGGACGAACTGGATCGAGAACGGCGCCTGCTCGGGTGAATCCAGGACGCCTTCGAGGATCACGTACCCGGGCGTCGGATCGCCGAGACTGTTGCCGACCGAGCCGGTGTTGAACAGTGTGCGCCCGCGATCCTCTTCGTAGAACGCGTCGTGAATGTCGGCGTACCCAACGATCGACGGCGGCGGCCCGTCGCCGGTCGCGGGCGTGTTCTCGAAGAAGCTCGCGAACTGCGCCTCGTCGTGATCGAACCAGATCCGGTCGTGCACACTCGTGGCCGACGCGTGGAACAGCCGCACCTGGCGCCCGCTGAGCAGAAAGTCATGACAGAACGGCAGCCCGCGCAGCCAGGTCCGCTGATCCTCGCGCAGCTCGTCTCGCCACCATTTCAACGAGGGCCGGTCGTCGTAGGAGTTCTCCGGATCCGGCAACGCGTCGTCCCAGTTCCCGAGGATGTTCACCTCGCACGCGTCCCGGCAGCGATCCACCACCGCCTGGCCGCGAGGCCCCTTCCCCACGTAGTCCCCGAGGTTGAACACCCGTTGGATCCCCCGGTCGGCGATGTCGTCCAGCACCGCCTCCAGCGCCGTCAAGTTCCCGTGCACGTCGGAGATCAGGGCGATGCGATCCATGCGAGCCATATTTTCATCCGGCCGGTCCGTGTCCCCAGTAGCCTCCGAGCCAACTTTCGGGGGGGTTCGTCACCAACTACCGACAGGACCGTCGTCACCGGCCGTGGCGCCGGCGGTCACCTTCGGGGGAGGCGGCGGCGGTGTCGACATCGAACTGGACCGCGACCGACCACCGCCTCCGCGAGCGGACCGCATAGGTCCACCGGAACGCGGCGAGGAAGCTCCGGAGCTCCCACCACCTGCCTCGCCCGCCGAGTGGGCAGCCGCGCCGGCGAAGGCTCCTGCCGCCTTGCGACCCGCCGCCACCGCAACCCCGGCCGGGCCGAGCGCCGCGGCGCCGGCGGAAGCTCCTGCTGTCGCGGCCCCGGTCGCCCCACCGCCCGACGCCGCAGCTCCCGACGCGCCGCCGCCCGCACCCGCCGAGGCCCCGGCGCCGCCGCCCTGGGACGCCGGACCGACGTTGATCGCGCCGGACGCCAGTGAGCCGATCTCCGGCCCCGCACTGCCCATGCCGGCCGAACCGCCCGAGACGGCCGCAGTGACCGGCACTGCCAACCGCAGCAACGCCGGCAGCGCGAGCAGCGCGAGCAGCATCATCATGACGCCGGTCAGCTGCTGCAGGAGCCCGGAGCTCCCCTCGTCGAGGATCATTTCCTGCTTGAGTTTGATCGCTGCCGCGTAGATCAGTGCGGCCGCGGGCTTGTACGCGATGAATCCCAGCGTCCAGGCGCAGTACTTCTTGAACCAGGCCTTCCCGACCTCGGTATTGGTCGCCGCGGCGGCCAGGGGCAGGGTCGAGCCGAGCAGGACCAGCATCGCGGAGCGGATCAGCATCAGCACGATCTGGATCAGCGAAGCGAACGCGGCCGTCTGGCTGAGGAGCAGCATCAGCATCCACGAGGTGTGCGCGGTCAACAGGCTGCTGCCGGTCTCCGACCCATTGGTGATCGTATTTCTCATCACCTCCATGAAGCTGTCCCCGCCGAGCGCGTCGGTGACGACGGAGACGGCGAACTCGTCCGACCAGGCGATCAGGATCTGCATCATCGCGGTACCGGCGCCGCAGACCACCACGAACGTCATGATCGCCTTCAGCAGCTCCTGCAACGGCTTGGCTCGCTGCTCCCAGGCCATCCGGATCCCGGCGATCACGATCGCCAAGGTGAAGATCGTCAGCGTCAGCGCGAGCGTCTTGTCCTGCAGGAACGCGACTGTCTTGGTCTCGGTCCAGGTCTGGCCGTCAGCGGACACCGTCGCGAGCTCGAGCGGTGTCTTCGGCTTGACCCAGAACGTCGCCAGCGAGTTGAGGACCGTCGAGAAGAAGTCCGTCGCGGAGCGCTCCAGGTTCGCGATCATGCCATTGGCGGCCGACTGAACCGCGCTCGAGACGTGGCACTGCATGTCCATCGGTGAGCACATCAGATACCACTCCACTTCACGAAGTCGTTCAGGTTGCGGTGCTGCGAGTACGGCGCGCCGACGGCCGCACCGGGCATCGGCGGCTGGAGTCGCCAGTCGTCGTGATGCCAGACCAGGGTGAGCGTGGCGCTCATGTACACGGACTCGACCGGCGTCGCGAGCAGCACCGTGACGCGGTCCGGCCCGGCGTCGATGATCCGGTAGCCGGCGATCTGCACCGTCGAGTTGTCGCGCTCGGGGGTCGTCGCGGAGACCTGGCGGATCAGGCGGTCCGTCGCGGGGCCCGGGATCATCAGTTTCTTGATCGTCGGCACCAGGTGGGTCTGGTCCGCGATGGCCGCGACCGCGCTGTACGCCGCGAACACGGCGCCGGTCGGAGAGTGCGCGAAGCAGTGCCGGAAACCGTCGGAGTCGGTCCGGCCCGGTCCGTACGCCGCCGAGCGGGGTACGACGATCCGCTTGCTGACGTCCCAACCGTCGGCCGTCGGGGCCGTGGTCGGAACCGCCTGGTCCCCGGCCGGGAGATTGCAGGAACCACCCGGACCGGTACTGGTGGACGCGCTCGGAACCGGACCGCCCTCGGCGACTGCCGGAGCGTTCGTGGGCTCGGCCGATGCGGCAGCCACCGGCCGCTGCTCGGCAGCGCTCACCGGCTTCGCGTCGTCCCCGCCCGCGAAGATGATGACGAGACCGCAGATCAGTACGGCGCCGATCACGATGCAGGCGGCGATGAAGCCCGCGCCGTACGGCGACTTCTCGTCGCTGTCGTTGCTCATCCGACTCCCCGTTCCCTTGGTTCAGCACCACGCGGGAACAAGGTTCGCAAAAATCGCCCGACCGCCGCGGAAGTTATCCACAGGGCCAGAAAGTCAGGCTCCGGGGCTGGTGTAGCGCGGCATCATCTTGATGAAAGTGAGGTAGCCGAGGGCCAGTACGACGGGTCCGGCGAGTGGGGAGACGGTGGTGAGCCAGGTCGGGAGCGGGACTTCGGAGGCGCGGTCGAGGAGGACGGTGGCGGGCAGGAAGGAGATGAAAGCCATCGGGAAGACGGTGCAGAAGGCGTAGAAGGTGGGGCGGCCGAACATTGTGAGCGGATAACCGGAGAACTGGGTGATCGAGCTGTCCGCGAAGATCCGCAACGAGGAGGTGGAGGTGGCGACGAAGGACAGTCCGGAGAAGAACGTTTGGATGCCTGTTTCGACCAGGCCGCCGCCGATCACGGCGAGCAGCAGGTAGACGACCTTCGCCGCGGTCCAGTCGATCGGTGCGTGCCAGCTGAAGATGACGAGCGCCCCGACACCGAGCAGCGCGTCCCCGAGCGACATCAGCGGGAACCACCGGGTGATCAGCTGCAGGAACGGGTTCACCGGCCGCAACAAGACCCGGTCGAATTCGCCCTCCTGGACCATCACGTCGGTCAACCGCAGTGAGCCGAACGGCACGACGTACAACGCGTGCGACGCGAGCCGCATCGCGAATACGAACGCGACCTCGGCGAAACCCCAGCCCCCGATCAGCCCGAACTTCCCGAGGAGGACACCGAGGAACAGCAACTGCGTGCCCTGGTACGCGACGCCGCCCATCAGCGTGGTCCAGAAGTTCACGCGGTACTGGAGCTGCCCGCGCAACGCGGCGCGCTCGAGGATCACGTACTGCCGGATCCAAGTCGGCTCAGCCACCCTGCACCACCACCCGATGCCGCGCCCGCTGCCACACCAACTGGAGGACGACGACCAGCACTGCCACCCACACCAGCTGCACGGCGACGAGCGCCAGCGCTGCACCGCCGCGCGTCTGACCGAGGTAGATCGACACCGGCGTGTACACCTGCGCCTGGAACGGTAACCACTCGACCGCCCCACGCAACCAGTCCGGCATGAACCACAGCGGAATCAGCGACCCTGAAAGGAACGAGCTCCCGAACCGATACACGATCAACGGCCCGCTGACCTCGAACGTCCAGAACGTCACCATCGACACGATCAGGTTGCACAGCAAGGCGACGACGATGCCGCCGGCCGTCGCGACGATCGCCAGGACCGTCGGACCGACTCCCGGCGGCACGGTGAGCGCGCCGAGCAGCGCCGCGGCCGCGAGGCCGATCGCGCCGAGCGGGAAGCGGCCGATCAGGACACCGAGGTTCTGCCCGAGGACCTGCCACATCAGACCAAGCGGCCGGGTCAGGTCGGCCGCGATCTGCCCGTTGCGGATCCGCATCGGCAACGTCGAGAACTGCCAGGGAAGGAGGACCGACTGCAGACAGGCCGCGATGGCCGCGTAGGCCACTGCCGTACCGGCGTCGATGCCGTCGACCGGTCCGCGTCCGGAGTACACGATCCGCCAGACCGCGATCGCGAGCACGACCTGGATGACCAGCGTCACCGCGCCGGTGAGCAGGTCGCCGCGGTAGATCAGGACGGATCGCGTCCCCGCACGGGTCATCCCCCGGAACGCGCGGACCGTCCTCACGCCAGCGATCCGTCGTACAGCTGGGAGATCACGTCGGTCAGCCGTGGGTCGACGATCGACAACTCGTCCACCTGGTAGACCTGCGACGCGTGCGCGATCAGCTCGGGCGTGGTGATCTCGCGCGGGTCGAAGCGCAGGACGACGGTGCGGTCCGGGTGCGCGAGCGCGGTGCCGGCGGCATCGGCGTCGACCTCGGTCGCGTACGGGAGGTCCGGGGCGGGGCGCATGCTGCGCTCGGCCAGGGTCAGTACGAGCAGGCGGTACGGCATGAAGCGTTCCTTCAGCCGGGACAGGTCGCCGTCGTACAACACCGAACCGGAGTCGATCACGATGATCCGCCGGCAGAGCCGCTCGATGTCGTCCATGTCGTGCGTGGTCAGTACGACGGTGGTGCCGGCCGTGCGGTTGGTCTCGGCGATGAACTCGGTCAGCCGGGCCTTCGCGACGACGTCCAGGCCGACCGTGGGTTCGTCGAGGAAAAGGATGGACGGTTCGTGCAGCATCGCGGCGACCAGGTCACCGCGCATCCGCTGGCCGAGTGACAGCGACCGGACGGGGGTGTCGAGGAAGTCGGACAGCTCGAGCAGTTCGGTGAACAGGCCGACGCGGCGGCGGTAGGTGGTGCGGTCGAGGTTGTAGAGATCGGCGAGTACTTCGAACGAGTCGCGGAGCGGGAGGTCGTACCAGAGCTGGGTGCGCTGGCCGAACACGACGCCGATGTTGCGGGCGTTGCGGATCCGGTCGCGGGACGGCTCGAGACCGGCGACGCGACAGACACCGGAGGTCGGAGCCAGGATGCCGGTCAGCATCTTGATCGTGGTCGACTTGCCGGCTCCGTTCGGTCCCAGGTAGCCGACGAGTTCGCCGGGTTCGATCGTGAAGTTCACGCCGTTCACCGCGCGGGTGATGTCGCGCTGGGTGCTGAACAGCGCCCGGACCCGCGCGAACCGTCCCTCCAGCGGGGTCGGCCGACTGAACTCCTTGACCAACTCGACCGCCTCGATGACCGGCATGCGTCCCCTCCCCAGCGAGTCCGTCGCATCATCCTTTCATCGTTGGAGCCGACACGCAGGTGGATATGCACCGTTCTAGACCAGATCTGAGCGAAGGGGTCCGCTAGGCTCGCTGCAGGCGCGAATTCGGGTCGATCTGTAGCCGAAACGTCACCCCGTGTAGCGAAGTGACCTAGTCAGCTAATAGAGTCCGCGCATGACCATCGCGCCTTCGCTTTGCTCGCCCCTAGCGCTCGCCGATGCAGAACCCACTCGCGCTGCCGAACCCTGGGAAAGCGACGTGCTGACGGCCTACGGCCTGTTGCGAGAAGCAGCAGCCGAGCTGGATCACCTGATGCGCCATTCCCTGAAGCGCAGTGGACTGCAAATGGCAATGTTCGAACTGTTGCTGCGGCTGGCCCGCAGCCCCGGTGAGAAGCAGCGTCTGACCTCCCTTGCCCGGGAGCTGACCGTCACCACCGGTGGCATCACCCGACTGGTCGACCGCGCCGAGAACCTCGGCCTGGTTCGCCGGGAGCCGTGCCCCGACGACGCCCGCGGCTCGTTCGCGGTCCTGACCGAGGAGGGGAAGCGGCGGCTGCGGGAAGCACTGCCCGACCACCTGCTCGAGATCGACAGCCTCTGGATGTCCCAACTCGCCGACGAGCGGGACGTCGTCCTGAACAAGCTCCGCCGCGTCCGGGACAACGCCCGCCGCTGGCCGAACGGCCGCCCGGGGCTGCCGCCGGTCGCGCCGGTCGCACCGGAGCGGATCTGAGCTCGCGTTTCTGAGCTCGCTTTCGCAGCTGCACGCCTTCACAACTACACAAGAGATTACCCACGCCTAACGGATGGGGCGCTCGACTGGTGTCGGGCGCCCCTTCGCGCGATGTTTGAGAAGTGAACCATCCCGGGGACGACCCAGCGCCCACCACACCCGGCCGCACCAGCGCCGCAAACTCCCCGCGCGCAGCAGGTGAAACCAGCGCCGGCGAGAGCAACGCGGCAGCTGTCGGAGCATCGGGACGATCCAAGGATTGGCCGACCTACGCCCCCCGCAATCGAAACCAACCAGCCGACCGCCACCCGGAACAGCCGCCAGGCGCGCTGGGAGACGCGGGCGGCGGAGTCGGCGCAGGGCGTCGCGCGCTGAGCGGCGCGGGCGGCGGTGGCGCTGCTGGTGGGGCTGCTGGTGGGGATGGATTGCGGCGCGGGGTTTTGTGGCGGGGTGCCGTTGGTGGGGTATTGGCGGCGCTGGCTGGGCTTGCGGTGGGGAGTGTGGCGGCCGGGCTGCTCGGGACGCGGCAGACTCCGGTTGTCGCGATCGGGTCGGCGTTCATCGACCGGGTGCCGCCGTGGTTGAAGGATCTGGCGATCTCCTGGTTCGGTACGCACGACAAGACCGCGCTGCGGATCGGGATCCTGGTCGTGGCCGCGGCCCTCGCCGCGATCGGCGGCATGCTGTCGGTACGGCGGTACTGGGCGGGTGCCTTGATCACGATCGCGCTCGCCGGCGCAGCGGTCGCCGCGGCGATCACGCGCGCGGACTCCGGGCAGACCGGATTCCTGCCGTCCGCCTTCGCGGGCATCACCGCACTGATCATCCTGCGACTGTTCAGCCGCCGGCTCGAACCGCTGCTCGACTTCGACGACGACGGCGTCAGCCGGCGCGGCTTCCTCCAACTGACCGCCGGCGTCGCACTCGGCTCGGCGGCGGTCGCCGCGGCCGGACGAGTGGTCGGCGGTAATCGCGCTGCCGTGGCGGACGCCCGCAGTCAGCTCAGGCTTCCGAAGCCACCGACCCTGGCCCCTCCGCCCGGCGTTCAGGCCGAAGGTGCGGTTCCGTGGGCCACCTCGAACGACGACTTCTACCGCATCGACACCGCATTGTCGGTGCCGCAGATCCTGCCGTCGGACTGGCAGCTGCGCATCCACGGCATGGTCGATCGCGAACTCACGCTGACCTTCGACGACCTGCTGAAACGCAAGGTCCTCCACAAGTGGGTCACACTCACCTGTGTCAGCAACGAGGTCGGCGGCGACCTGATCGGCAACGCCTTGTGGTCGGGCGTCTTGCTGAAGGATCTCCTCGACGAGGTCGGCCCGGCACCACAAGCCGATGCGATCCAGTCGACGTCGAAGGACGGTTTCACCGCCGGTACGCCGCTGCCGACGCTGCTCGACGACCGGCAGGCGATGCTCGCATTCGCGATGAACGGCGAACCGCTGCCGGTGGAGCACGGGTTCCCGGTGCGCATCGTCGTACCCGGGCTGTACGGCTACGTGTCGGCGACGAAGTGGCTGGTGGACATCGAGGTGACGCGGTTCGATCGGTTCGAGGCGTACTGGACGCCGCGCGGGTGGTCCGAGCTCGGCCCGATCAAGCTCTCGTCGCGGATCGACACACCGCTGGGGAAGAAGGTCGAACCCGGACCGGTGACCGTCGCCGGGGTCGCGTGGGATCAGCACGTCGGAGTGTCGAAGGTCGAGGTCCGCGTGGACGGCGGCCCTTGGAGCCAGGCAACGCTCGCCACCGACCCGTCGGTCGACACCTGGCGGCAGTGGCATTGGACGTGGGACGCGCCACGGGGGACCCACGTCCTGCAGGTCCGGGCGTTCGACGTACAGGGCAATCCGCAGATCGAGGCTTCCGCGCCGCCCGCCCCGAACGGCGCGACCGGCCTGCACACGATCAGCGTGAAGGTCGGCTGATCGAATCCAAGACCATTGGTAGAAAGGTGTGCTCGAGTGACCCGGCGGGCACCTCGGCCGGCTCGAGCAGGCTCTGCGAGCGCGCGCCTTCGTGCAGGGCGATCACCATTCGCACGAACTGGTCGGCCGGCACGGTGAGCTCCAGCCCTCCGGTCTCGGCGATCTGCTCGACCAGCTTGGTCAGACTCTCGCGGAACATCGCCCGCTGCCGGTTCAGCGCCTCGGCCGCCTGCGGATCGCGGAGCGCGTGCAGCGTGAACTCGGTCGAGATCAGATGCCAGCGGCGCTGGTCCGGCGCGGCGTCGTCGAGCAGCCCCAGTACGGCGTCCAGCAACGGGCCGGGCTGCGTGGCGAGCTCGGGGACCAGGGCCTCGATCTGCTCCAGGAGCCGGTCGGTCGTGGCCTGGAACAGCGCGAGCACCAACTCGTCCTTGGACGCGAAGTTCGAGTAGAAGGCGCCGCGGGTGAACCCGGCGCGGTCGCAGATGTCCTCGACCGACGCGCCGTGGAAGCCACGCTCCGCGAAGACCTCGAGGGCTCCCTCGAGCAGGCGGGCCCGGGTGTTCGATCGGCGGCGCTTGGGCGTTTCCATACCCGTAGGATACAGTTCTGTATTGAATACACAACCGTACTGAACGGGGTTGCCGGATGGAGCTCGAAGCCGTCGGAATCAGCGTGCGCGGCCCGCACGCGCCGATGCTGCACACCACGTCGCTGGCGGTCGCGGACCATCAGCTTGTGCTGCTGACCGGCTACCCGGGCCCTGGGCACGTCGCGGCGTCACTCGGCCTGTCCGGGCGACTCAAGCTCGACACCGGTTCGGTCCAGCTCGACAACAAGGCCGATCCCGCCCTACTGCGTCGGCGCGTCGCCTTGGTCGACACACCGGGTATCACGGAGCCGGACGACGCGCTGCCGGTGCAGACCGTCGTCGGCGAGGAGCTGGCCATCGCGGGCCGCAAGGCCGGGCGTAGGGCCGTGCTGGAGTGGCTGAACGAGCACGGCGCCGCGGAGCATGCCGACAAGCGGTTCGAGCACCTGCCCGTTGACGTACGCACCAGGCTGCTCACGGAGCTCACCGTGGCACGTCCCGACGTACAGGTGGTCGTTCTGACCATGCCTGATCGGCACGGCGGCGATCCGCACGGCTGGTACGAGCTCGGCCGCGGGCTGGCGGCGCAGGGGTACGGCGTGATCATCACGTGCGCCGACGCGTCCGCCCGGTTGCTGGACGTCAAGGCGGCCCGCATGGGCGAGACGGACCAACCCGACCCGGTGCAGGTCACGCCGATCGCTCCGGCCGCCCCCGTCACCCCGATCGACGAAGCAGAAGAAGAAGAAGTGGAGAAACAGGCGTGACCGCGCTGCGGATGGCCCTGAGTGAGTTACGGCGTCTGACGGCCGGACGGCTGCCCAAGCTGGCAGTGGTCGCCCTGCTGCTGGTGCCCGTGCTGTACGGCGGCCTGTACCTGTACGCGAACCACGACCCGTACGGCCGGCTCGACAAGATCCCGACCGCGGTCGTGATCGAGGACGCGGGGACAACGCTGGCGACCGGCGAGAAGCTCGACGTGGGACCACAGGTCGCGAAAGAACTCGTCGACTCGAAGAGCTTCGACTGGCACGAGGTGAACCGCGCGCAGGCAACCGCCGGGGTGTCGGACGGCACGTACGAGTTCGCCCTGGTGCTACCGAAGACGTTCTCGTCCGACCTGGCCTCGAGTGCGGACTTCAAGCCTCGGCAGGCCGAGCTGGAGCTGCTGACGAACGACGCCAACAACTACATCGCCCACACGATCGCCAACCAGGTCGTTGCGCAGGTGACAAAGACAGTGGCATCGCAGGTGAGTGAAACCGCGGCGTCGCAGCTGCTGGCCGGCTACAGCACCATTCACGAGCAGGTCACCTCTGCGGCCACCGGTGCGACGCAGCTGCAGAACGGACTGACTTCGGCTGCAACGGGAGTCACGAAGCTGCAGACCGGTGCCACGCAGCTCGCCACCGCACAGAAGCAGCTGTCCGCCGGCGCAACGCAACTGTCCGCCGGAGCGACTCAGGCGTCGCAGGGCGCAGCCTCCCTGGCGACCGGTGCAGCGAAGCTCGACACCGGTCTGGCGACGCTGAAGAACAAGACCGCCACCCTGCCACAGCAGACGAAACAGCTGGCCACCGGCGCGGATCAGGTTGCTGATGGCAACGAAAAGGTCGCTGCCGCGGGACGCCAGGTGGCAACCGCGTCCAGCACCCTGGTCAAGGACCTCACGACGTTCGACCGCCAACTGGCGGCGCAGTTGAAGGCGCAGGGGCTCAGTCAGCACCAGATCAACGTCGTACTCGCCGAGACGGCCAAGCTGCGCGCTCCCATAACGCGTGCGAACACGCAGATTCAGGCGTCGTCCAAGCAGCTCAACACACTCGCCACCGGAGCACGGAAAGTCTCGAACGGCGCGTCCGCGCTCGCCAAGGCGACGCCTGCGCTGAGCAACGGAATCAGTACGGCGGCCAACGGAGCGCATCAACTCAACGCGGGCGGCGGCCAGCTGAAGTCTGGCCTCAACACTCTGCAGGCCGGAGCGCAGCAGCTCGCGACTGGTGAGAAGCAGGCTGTCATGGGCCAAGGACAATTACTGACCGGTGTGAACAGCCTGGCGACCGGCGTGGGGCAACTGAAGACCGGCGCGACCCAGCTCAACAGCGGGCTGCAGAACGGCGTGAAGCAGATCCCGAACCCGTCGGCCGACCAACGCAAAGCGGTCGCCGAGACACTCGGAGCGCCCGTCACCCTGCAGAACGTCTCCCAGGCCACGGCGGACAGCTACGGCGCCGGCCTGGCTCCATTCTTCCTCTGCCTCGCCTGCTGGATCGGCGCGTACGTCCTGTTCCTGCTGGTGCGCCCGCTGTCGCCGCGCGCGCTGGCCACGATGCAGTCGCCGTTCCGCGTCGCACTCGGCGGATGGTTGCCCCCGGCCCTGTTCGGTGCGATCCAGGCCACGCTGGTGTTCGTCGCGGTCGTCCTCGGTCTGGGGATCCACGCCGCGCACCCGTGGCTGACCGTCGGGTTCCTGATCCTGACGTCGTTCACGTTCGTCGCCATCCTGCACGCGCTGTCCGCCTGGTTCGGTGCGGTGGGCAAGTTCCTCGGCCTGGTCCTGATGGTCGTCCAACTGGTCAGCGCCGGCGGTACGTTCCCCTGGCAGACCATCCCCGAGCCGCTGTACTTCTTCCACCACGCACTCCCGATGAGCTACGCCATCGACGGCGTCCGCCACCTCATGTACGGCGGCCCCGGCACCTCACTCGGCACCGACCTACTGGCCCTCGCAGCTTGGTTCACCACAGCTTTGGCCGCCTCCACGCTCGCCGCCCGCCACCAACGCGTCTGGCCGGCCAAGAAACTCCAGCCGGAGCTTGCGCTCTAGCTGTTCACGAAGGCAGCGGTTCGGGTGATGAGTTCGTGCGTGGTGGGCTGGTCGAAGTAGGTGATGAGGGCTTCGTAGGTGCCGGCTTCGGCGGCCGAGGGGTCGACCACGTAGCCGTAGTACCCGTCGGTGTAGCCAACGACTCGCGTGATCGGGTGGATGCTGTCGGCCTGCAGGCAGGCGCCGTGGACGGCGAACAGTTCGACCGGGAGGTTGATCCAGCAAACGTCGCCGAAGGTGACCGTGCTGATCGACAGGTCCAACGACGAGGGGAGCGTGGCGGCGGCCATCAGCGCCTGACCGCGAGCGCCGTCCAAGCGGGTCTGGGTGATTCGGCCGGTGGGGTTGTCGGCCGCGTTCACGTGGCTCGCGACCGCAGAGGCCAGTTTCTCGGACTCGTCGATGGGCGGGATCGATCGCACCGGCAGCGTGAGCGTCGTACGGCGAATGGACGGCGCGGACTGCGGTAGCTCGAGTCCGGGATTGGCCAGTGCTTCACGGACCCGGCCGGCCAGCAGTCCGCCCAGTCTGGTGACCTCGGCCGCGTCCCGACCCTGGCGGGTGAAGCGAGGACTGACGTCGCCGGCAGCGCCCTGCAGGAAGCCGACGACCGCGGGAGCCAACGCAGCGCGCGCCGCGCCTGGCCAGTCGGCGGAGTACCGCAGGTTCTCCGGGCCGTACGTCGTCGGGTGGCACGCGAAGTCGAGCAGAACCGCCTCGAGAGAACCGCTCGCACCGTGCAATGCGAGAATGCCCGCGGTGTTGTCGTGCGGGCCGTTCCGGCGATGCCGGTTGGTACCGACGCCGACGACCTCGATCGAATGCCAGCTAGCCGAAACCGGCTGCCGCTCCAGCCGGGCCGCCTGGACCTTGCCCAGCAACGAGTTGACGAGTGGGAACTCACGCTCGGCCGGGATCACCGGATGAATCTCGCCGGTCCACCCGGACGGACCGGAATGCGTATGCGAGGCGGACACAACCACGTGCGACGGCGGGATGCCCACGACCGCCGCAGCGGCCTCGGCGAGCTCCGATGAGAGCGTGTTCCCGACGGCGATCGCGTCCAGCGTCAGCCACAACACACCGGGGTCGTCGACGGTGGACAACCAGATCATGGTCGCGTGCAGCGGGTCCGCCGTACCGGTCGCGAGTCCGGTGCGGGCGGCGTACCCGTCGAGCCGGTGGCCGGGCGGCGGGGTGACGTCCAGCGACGTCGCGGCCAGGAGGAGTTCGTTCACGTGCAGGTCTCCAACTGTCGTACCGGCTCTGATCGGACGCTGCCTGTCAGGGTCATTTCACGATATACGGTCTGCACCGTAATTAGCGAGGCCGGGACTGGGTGACGATCAGGTCGGCGTAGGTTCCCACCGATCCGGTCGCGAGCCGCTCGGCTCCGTCGAGTGAATTCCCGGCCGCCGGGGTGAGCCGCGCACGCGGCGGCAGCGCCTCGCGGACCGGCGTCAGCAACTGTTCCCCCGCGCCGTCGAACAGACCGCCGACACACGCGACCGGCACCGGTCCCTCGCCGACCAGTTGGTCCACCGCGGCGCCGATGGTCTCGGCGATGTCGCGCGCTGCCTGCACCAGCAGGTCGATCGCGACCGAATCGCCTTCGGCCGCACACCGTACGACCTCGGGAGCGAACCGGGCCACGTCGTCGACCAACGTGGTGGAGCGGTAGAGCGCGACCGGGTCCAAGGCGGTGTCCGCGAGCTTCGTGATCGGACCGCGACCGTCACGCGCACGCTGTACGGCGACCAACCCGGCGCGACCGATGGCGAACGCGCTGCCGGCGTCACCGAACAGATACCCGTGCCCGTCGACCTTGCGCCACGTACCGTCCCGATCGACGGCCAGACACACCAGTCCGGTGCCCGCGGCGACCACCACGCCGTACCCGTCCGGCAACGCACCGGCGTGGGCGGTGACCATGTCCTGGGTCAGTCGCACCTCGCGGGCGTCGAGCAACGCAGCCACGTCGGCGGCGAACCGCTCCGCCGCACCGTGCGCCTGTGGGTACCCGGTCAGACCGAGTGCGACGACGTCCGCCGGACCGTCCACGCCGGCCTCGTCCGCGGCCTGGCGGATCGCGTCCAGCAACTTGACGAGAGCGTCCGGACCGTGGGTGTAGCCAGGTCCCTGACCCGTCCGCCCGGACGGGAGGACGCGGAGACGGAGTGCGGACTGGCCGCCGTCGATGGCGATGCGGGTCATTCGGTGGTCCCGGTGGATAGTCCTGACAAATACCTGACGGTTGATGAAAGGCAGGGTACCCACACGGACCGGTCAGCGGGGAAGTGCCACGGCGAACTGATCCATCAGCGCCGGCAGCGGAACCCCGGCCAGCTGGAGGTTCGGATGCACCCAGTCGTTGAGGATCGGGTCCTCGGTGGCCAGGTGGCCGGCGAGCTCGGTCCGGCTCAGTTCGAAGACGTGCGCGGGGTTGCCCGTGAGGTCCACCACCGTCTGCATCAGCCGGCCGACCTGGTCCTCCCAGAGCACGTCCTCGAACTCGTGCTGGTCGGGGCGGATCAGCAACAGGTCGACGTCACTGTCGAGATCGCCGTCGTGCCGGGCGATCGCGCCGTAGGCGCTGGCGTGCACCGCCGGGATCCGCCAGCCGCCGATCTCGTCGGCGAGCCGGCCGATCAACGTCCGGCGGAGGTTCGCAAGCTGCTCGACGATCGGCGCGGCGAGGTGCTTGCGGTTGAGGCGATACAGCAACGAGTTGCCGAGATCGTCGACGTGCACCAGGCCGGTCGCGGCCAGTCGCTGCAGCACGAGCCGGACGCCCGCGACGCTTCCGGACCCGGCGAGCTTGTGGATCTGCCGGCCCGACAGCCCGTCCTCGGCCTCCGCGAGCACCTGCAGTACCGGCCCGTCCAACGACGGCACCACTGTGCTGATCGGGCTCGCCAGGTCCATGATCCACCGCACAGTAGCGATCCGGCGGCCCCTGTCAGTAATCACCGTGACACGTCAGGCACACGGGTGGGTGTTCCTCCAGGTATGCACAAGTCCCGGAAACACCCCGTCCACGCCGCCAAAACCGGGGTTCTGCATTCCTGGAGATCCGGGCTTCGCAAAACAAGCACGCTTGATTCTTTTGCGGCGTCGTGCGACGCTCGGCGGCACGGAGCCTCGCGAGGAGGTACAGCGTGCTGGACGAAGTGCTGGCGGACCTGTGGGCCGAGAGTGCCGAGCTGGATCGCCTGGTCGGTGGGCTGGCCGCCGACGCGTGGGCGACGCCGACGCCGGCCGAGGGCTGGACGATCGCGCATCAGATCGCCCACCTGATCTGGACCGACGAGGCCACGCAGCTGGCCGCAACCGATCCCGAGGCATTCAAGGAACGCCTGCAGGCAGCAGCCGCGAGCCCGCACACGTACGTCGACGAAGGCGCCGCCGAGACCGCCGCACTGCCACCGGACCAGCTGCTGACGTACTGGCGGGAGACCCGGACCGAGGTCGCCGAGGCGCTCAAGAAGGTGCCGCCCGGCGAGAAGGTGCTGTGGTACGGGCCGCCGATGAGCCCCACCTCGATGGCCACCGCGCGACTGATGGAGACCTGGGCGCACGGGCAGGACGTGTTCGACGCGCTCGGCGTCCAACGGCAACCGACGAACCGGCTGCGGCACGTCGCGCATCTCGCGGTCCGCACCCGTGACTTCGCGTATCTGCTCAACAACCGCAAGCCGCCCGCCGAACCGTTCCGCGTCGAGCTCACCGGACCGGACGGCGACGAATGGTCGTGGGGTCCGGAGGACGCCGCGCAACGAGTGACCGCGTCGGCCCTCGACTTCTGTCTGCTCGCGACCCAGCGCCGCCATCGTGACGACCTGTCCGTCCGGGTCGAGGGGGCGGACGCCGAGGAGTGGCTCGGGATCATCCAGGCCTTCGCCGGCCTGCCCGGAAAGGGTCGAGAGCCGGGGCAGTTCGGATGACCGAGCCGATCCGCATCGGGAACGCATCCGGTTTCTACGGCGACCGGTTCACCGCCGTGCACGAGATGCTGACCGGCGGACCGCTGGACGTGCTGACCGGCGACTACCTCGCCGAGCTCACGATGCTGATCCTCGGGCGCGACCGCCTGAAGGACCCCAACCTGGGCTACGCACGAACGTTCCTCAAGCAGCTCGAAACCAGCCTCGGCGAGGCGCTCGACCGTGGCGTGAAGATCGTCAGCAACGCGGGCGGCCTGAACCCGTCCGGCCTCGCCGCCGCCATCACGGAACTCGCGGACAGACTCGGTCTGCACCCCAAGGTCGCGTACGTCGCGGGCGACGACCTGCTGCCGCGCGCCGGAGAACTCGGCTTCGGGCAACCGCTCACCGCGAACGCCTACCTCGGCGCCTGGGGGATCGCCGAGGCGCTGCACGCCGGCGCCGACGTGGTGGTGACCGGCCGGGTCACGGACGCCTCGGTGATCGTCGGCCCGGCCGCGGCGCATCACGGCTGGAAGCGGACGCAGTACGACGAACTCGCGGGCGCGGTCGTCGCCGGGCACGTGATCGAGTGCGGCTGCCAGGCGACCGGCGGGAACTACGCGTTCTTCACCGAGATCCGCGACTTCGGCCGGCCCGGGTTCCCGATCGCGAAGATCCACGCGGACGGCAGTAGCGTGATCACCAAGCACGACAACACCGGCGGCGCGGTCACGATCGACACGGTCAAGGCGCAGCTGCTGTACGAGGTCACCGGCCCGCGGTACGCCGGTCCGGACGTGACCACGCGCCTGGACTCGATCGAGCTCGCCGACGACGGCCCGGACCGGGTCCGGATCACCGGCGTCCGCGGTGAGGCCCCGCCACCGACGTACAAGGTCTCGCTGAACAGCGTCGGCGGGTTTCGCAACGAGGTCGACTTCGTGCTCACCGGGTTGCAGCTCGAGCAGAAGGCCGAGCTGGTGCAACGCCAACTCGAACAGGCGCTGCCGCAGCGGCCGGCCGAGTTGCGGTGGACACTCGCCTGGACCGAGAAGCCCAATGCCGAGACCGAGGAGGAGGCCAGTGTCTTCCTGCGGTGCGCGGTGAAGGACCCGGATCCGAAGGTCGTCGGCCGCGCGTTCAGCAACGCCGCGGTCGAACTGGCACTGGCGAGCTACCCGGGCTTCCACGTCACCGCGCCGCCCGGCGAGGCTTCGCCGTACGGCGTGTTCCGCGCCGGGTACGTCGACATTCACGAGGTGGAGCAGGTCGTTGTACTGCCCGACGGTACACGGCGGATCGTCGACCCCGCGCCCGAGACGCGGCCGCTCGAACCGGTCGAGGACATCGAGCCGCCGATGCCGTTGCTGCAGCTGTCGAGCGGACCGCCGCGGACCCGCGAGGTGCCGCTGGGACGGATCGCCGGCGCGCGCTCGGGCGACAAGGGTGGCGATGCGAACGTCGGCGTGTGGGTCCGCAACGAGAAGGCCTGGCGGTGGCTCGCGCACACCCTCACGGTCGAGCTGTTCCAGACGCTGCTCCCGGAAACGCAGCCGCTGACCGTCACTCGGTACCTGCTGCCGAATCTGTGGGCGGTGAACTTCGTCGTCGAGGGTCTGCTCGGCGAGGGCGTCGCGGCGCAGGCACGGTTCGACCCGCAGGCCAAGGCGCTCGGCGAGTGGCTGCGGTCGCGGTACGTCCACGTACCGGAGGTGCTGTTGTGAGCGACTTCCGGGCATCGGTACGGCGATTCATGACGGCCGAGGTGCTGCCGCAACTGGATCAGTGGGAGCGGGACGGCGAGCTGCCGCGGGAGCTGCACAAGAAGGCCGGGGCGATCGGGTTGCTCGGCGTCGGGTTCCCGGAGGCGGTCGGCGGTGGCGGCGGTTCGCTCGTCGACGTGCTCGACGTGGTCGAGGAGATGCATTACGCGGGCGGTTCCGGCGGGCTGGTCGCGTCGCTGCTGACCTGCGGTATCGCGCTGCCGCACATCATTGCGGCCGGCAACGAGGAGCAGCTCGAGCGGTGGGTCCGGCCAACGCTGAACGGCGACCTGATCGGCGCGTTGGCGATCACCGAGCCGGACGGCGGATCCGATGTGGCGTCGCTGCGGACGACAGCCCGCCGGGAAGGGGATGTCTTCGTCGTCAACGGCGCGAAGACGTACATCACGTCGGGCTGTCGCGCGGACTTCGTCACGACCGCGGTCCGTACCGACGGTCCAGGTGCGCACGGGATCAGCTTGCTCGTGATCGATGCCGGTACGCCGGGATTCGACGTGTCGCGGCGGCTGGAGAAGATGGGCTGGCTCTGCTCCGACACGGCCGAGCTGTCGTTCACCGACGTGCGGGTGCCTGTGGACAACCTGATCGGCGCCCAAGGCACCGGCTTCGTCCAATTGGCCGTCAACTTCGTGGCGGAGCGGCTCACGTTGGCCGCGCAGGCGTACGCCGGAGCGCAGCGCGCGCTCGACCTGACCGTCGAGTGGTGCCGCAACCGTGAGACGTTCGGGCGGCCGTTGATCTCGCGACAGACGGTGCAGCACACGCTGACCGAGATGGCGCGGCGGATCGACGTCGCACGGGTCTACGTACGAGACGTCGCGCGTCGAGCCGACGAAGGTGCGGACGTGATCGCGGCGGCCTGTTTCGCGAAGAACACCGCCGTCGAGGCCGGGCAGTGGGTCTGCGACCAGGCGTTGCAACTGCACGGCGGGCTCGGGTACCTGCGCGAGGCCGAGGTGGAACGCCAGTACCGCGACCAGAAGATCCTCGCCATCGGCGGCGGGACGACCGAGATCCTGACCGGCCTGGCCTCGAAACGACTGGGGTTCACCGCATGAGCAACCGCCAAGCGATGCTGGAGAAGCTGCAGGCCCTGGACGCCGAGCACGCCAAGGCGCTGGCCGGCGGCGGCGAGAAGTACGTCGCCCGGCACCACCAGCGCGGCAAGTTGCTGGCCCGGGAGCGGATCGAGTTGCTGCTCGACCCGGACTCGTACTTCCTCGAACTGTCACCGCTGGCCGGCTGGGGTTCCGACTTCACCGTCGGCGCCAGCCTGGTCACCGGGATCGGCGTGGTCGAGGGTGTCGAATGCCTGATCACCGCGAACGACCCGACGGTGAAGGGCGGCGCCAGCAACCCGTGGACGTTGAAGAAGGCGCTCCGCGCGGACGAGATCGCGCGGGCGAACCGGCTGCCGGTGATCAGCCTGGTCGAGTCCGGCGGCGCGGACCTGCCCACGCAGAAGGAGATCTTCATCCCGGGTGGCGCGATGTTCCGCAACCTGACCCGGCTGTCCGCCGAGGGGATCCCGACGATCGCGCTGGTGTTCGGCAACTCGACCGCGGGCGGGGCCTACATCCCGGGGATGAGCGACTACGTGGTGATGGTCGACGGCGGCGCCAAGGTGTTCCTCGCCGGGCCGCCACTGGTGAAGATGGCGACCGGTGAGGACGCGGACGACGAGTCGCTCGGCGGCGCGTCGATGCACGCGCGGCAGTCCGGGCTGGCCGACTACTTCGCGGCCGACGAGCCCGACGCGATCCGGCTCGGCCGGCAGATCGTGTCCCGGCTGAACTGGCGCAAACTCGGTCCGCCGCCCGCGCCGTCGTACGACGAACCGCGGTACGACGCCGACGACCTGCTCGACATCGTGCCGGCGGACCTGAAGATCCCGTTCGACCCGCGGGACGTGATCGCTCGCGTGGTGGACGGGTCGGTGTTCGACGAGTTCAAGCCGCTGTACGGGTCGTCGCTCGCGACCGGCTGGGCGACCGTGCACGGTTACCCGGTCGGCATCCTCGCGAACGCACGCGGCGTACTGTTCAGCGAGGAGTCGCAGAAGGCCGCGCAGTTCATCCAGTTGGCGAACCGTGCGAACACCCCGCTGATCTTCCTGCACAACACCACCGGCTACATGGTCGGGCAGGAGTACGAGCAGGGCGGGATCATCAAGCACGGCGCCCAGATGATCAACGCGGTGTCGAACTCGAAGGTCCCGCACATCTCGATCCTGATGGGTGCGTCGTACGGCGCCGGGCACTACGGGATGTGCGGTCGGGCGTTCGACCCACGGTTCCTGTTCGCGTGGCCGTCGGCAAAGTCCGCGGTGATGGGCCCGCAGCAGTTGGCGGGCGTCCTCTCGATCGTCGCGCGGGCAGCGGCCGAGGCGAAGGGCATGCCGTACGACGAGGACGGCGACCGGCAGATGCGCGCGTACGTCGAAGGTCAGATCGAAGCCGAATCGCTGCCGATGTTCCTGTCCGGCCGGCTGTACGACGACGGCGTCATCGACCCTCGCGACACCCGAACGGTCCTCGGCATCTGCCTGTCCGCCATCCACTCCGCCCCGGTCGAAGGTACGTCGTCCTTCGGCGTCTTCAGGATGTGACGCGCATGATCACTTCGGTACTGGTCGCGAACCGGGGCGAGATCGCCCGGCGGATCTTCCGTACGGCGCGCGCACTCGGGATCTCGACGGTCGCTGTGCACTCGACGGCCGATGCGCGGATGCCGTTCGTCGCCGAGGCCGATGCCGCGGTGCACCTACCCGGCAATGCACCAGCGGAGACCTATCTGCGAGCGGAGCTGATCATCGACGCGGCGCGGCGGGCGGGCGCGGACGCCGTACATCCGGGCTACGGGTTCCTGTCCGAGAACGCCGGGTTCGCGCACGCGGTCCTCGACGCCGGGCTGACGTGGATCGGGCCGCCGGTGGACGCGATCTCGTCGATGGGGTCGAAGATCGAGGCGAAGAAGCTGATGGCGGCGGCCGGGGTCCCGGTGCTGGCCGAGCTCACGCCGGCTGAGGTGGCGGCCGACGCTCTGCCCGTGCTGGTGAAGGCGTCGGCCGGGGGCGGCGGACGCGGGATGCGGGTGGTGTCGCGGCTGGAGGATCTCGCGGCCGAGATCGATGCGGCGTCGGCGGAGGCGTTGTCGGCCTTCGGCGACGGGACCGTGTTCTGCGAGCGGTACCTGGCGGCTGGGCGCCATCTCGAGGTGCAGATCATGGCCGATCGGCACGGCACGATCTGGGCCGTCGGTGAGCGCGAGTGCTCGATCCAGCGCCGGCACCAGAAGGTCGTCGAAGAGGCGCCGTCGCCGCTCGTCGGACGCATTCCGTCGATGCGGCCGGCCTTGTACGACGCGGCCCGGAAGGCGGCCGCCGCGATTGGGTACGTCGGCGCCGGGACGGTCGAGTTCCTCGCCGACGAGGACGGGAACTTCTACTTCCTCGAGATGAACACGCGCCTGCAGGTGGAGCATCCGGTCACCGAGGAGACGACCGGACTCGACCTCGTCGAGCTGCAGTTCGCCGTCGCCGCGGGCGAGCACCTGCCGCCCGAACCGCCGCCGACGGTCGGCCACGCGATCGAGGTGCGCCTGTACGCCGAGGATCCGCTGAACGACTGGCAACCCCAGACCGGGCACCTGTGGCGGTTCGACCTTTCCGGACCGGATGGCGCGTCAGACGACCGAAGTGTTCCACACCGGCTGCGCGTCGATTCGGGCGTGGCGAGCGGGTCGGACGTATCGCCGTACTACGACGCGATGCTGGCGAAGGTGATCGCATCCGGGCCGGACCGTACGACGGTCGCGCGGCGACTGGCCGGCGTCCTCGACCGTGCGACGATCCACGGTGTCGGCACGAACCGGGAGCTGCTCGCGTGGATCCTGCGGCACCCGGCGTTCCTCGCAGGCGACACCGACACCGCGTTCTTCGACAAGCACGGGACCGGCCCGGCACCGGACGACGACGTCGTCAAGGCGTCGGCGCTGGCCGCTGCACTGGCAGATGCAACCACGCGGCCGACGCCGGTGCGTGTGCCGAGCGGCTGGCGGAATCTCCCGTCTCAACCCCAGCGGAAGACATACCGCGCGGGCGACGCGGTACAGGAGGTTGCCTATCGCCTCACCCGTCACGGGCTGGAAGTCGACGGGGACATCACGCTGGTCGACAGCACGCCGGGGCGGGTCGTGCTCGAGGTCGACGGCGTACGGCGGACGTTCGACGTCGCGGCGTACGACGGGCTCGTCTGTGTCGACTCGTCGCTCGGTCATGTCGCGCTGCATCCCGTACCGCGATTCGTCGATCCGGCGGACCAGGTGGCGGCAGGATCGTTGGTCGCACCCATGCCAGGGACCGTGATCCGGGTCGGCGTCGAGGTCGGCGACAGGGTGAAACAGGGACAGCCGCTGTTGTGGCTGGAGGCAATGAAGATGGAGCACACGATCGCCGCTCCCGCGGACGGTGTCGTCAGTGAACTGAAGGTGTCAGCGGGCCAGCAGGTCGATGTCGGCGCCGTACTGGTCGTGGTCGGGGAGGACGCATGAACTTCGTGGAACCGGACGAACGTCGCGAGCTGCGCAAGGTCGTCGGCGAGCTCGGCAAGAAGTATGGGTACGAGTGGTTCAACCGGCAGGCGCGCAGCGGCGGGCACACCACCGAGCTGTGGCTGGAGGCGGGCAAGCTCGGTTATCTCGGCGTGAATCTCCCCGAGCAGTACGGCGGCGGAGGCGGCGGGATGGCCGAACTGTCCGTGGTGCTGGAGGAACTCGGCGCGGCCGGCTGCCCACTGCTGATGATGGTCGTGTCGCCGTCGATCTGCGGGACGGTGATTGCCCGCTACGGCACCGACGAGCAGAAGCGGGGCTGGCTGCCCGGCCTCGCCGACGGCTCGACGATCATGGCGTTCGCGATCACCGAACCGGACGCCGGCTCGAACTCGCACCAGATCACCACGACCGCCCGCCGCACCGACGGCGGCTGGTCGCTGACCGGGCGCAAGGTGTTCATCTCCGGGCTCGACGTCGCGCAGGCGGTCCTGGTCGTCGGACGGACCGAGGACGCCCGCAGCGGCAAGCTCAAGCCGGCGTTGTTCATCGTGCCGACCGACGCGCCGGGCCTGGAGTACCGGCAGATCGAGATGGATCTGATCAGCCCGGACAAGCAGTACTCGCTGTTCCTGGACGACGTCCAACTGCCGCGCGAGGCGCTGGTCGGCTCCGAGGACGCGGCGCTCCTGCAGCTGTTCGCGGGCCTCAACCCCGAGCGGATCATGGCGTCCGCGTTCGCGATCGGGATCGCGCGGCATGCCCTCGGCAAAGCCACGGCGTACGTCAAGGAACGCCAGGTCTGGACGAGCCCGATCGGCGCGCACCAAGGGCTGGCGCATCCGCTCGCGCAGATCAAGATCGAGCTCGAGCTGGCCCGGCTGATGATGCAGAAGGCGGCCGCGCTCTACGACGCCGGAGACGACCTCGCGGCCGGTGAGGCCGCGAACATGGCCAAGTACGCCGCCGGTGAGGTCGCCGTCCGTGCCACCGACCAGGCCGTGCAGTCGCTCGGCGGGAACGGTATGACGGTCGAGTACGGCGTCGCCGCGCTGGTCGCCGCCGCCCGCGCGACCCGGATCGCACCGGTGAGCCGGGAGATGATCCTGAATTTCGTCGCCCAGCACAGTCTGGGACTGCCCAAGTCGTATTGAGTTTCGGAGCTGGTCAGCCGTACACAAAGGAGTGGGGACATGATCATCACGAGTGAATTCCCGCCCGTCGAGGTGCTCGACGTACCGATCCACGAGGCTGTGCTCGGGAGGGCGCAGGAGTACGGCGACCGGCCGGCCCTGGTCGACGGCGTCACCGGCAAGACCCTCAGCTATGCCCAGCTCGACCATCTGACGCGGCGGGTCGCCGCGGGGCTGGCCGAGCTCGGTGTCCAGCCGCACGACGTGATCGCCCTCTACAGCCCGAACACGATCCTGTACCCGGTGGTGTTCTACGGCGCGACACGGGCCGGCGCGACCGTGACCACGGTGAACGCGCTGTACACCGCGGACGAGCTGCACAAGCAGCTGGTCGACTCGAAGGCGAAGTTGCTGGTGACGATTTCGCTGTTCCTGCCGGTCGCGACCGCGGCGATCGAGGGCACCGACGTCGAGCAGATCTTCGTCTGCGACGAGGCCGAGGGGTACCGCTCGATCCAGGAGCTGTTCGCGTCGACGGCAGCGGAGCCGTCGGTGCCGATCGACCCGGCCGAGGACGTCGCGGTGCTGCCGTACTCGAGCGGGACGACGGGCGCGGCCAAAGGCGTGATGCTGACCCATCGCAACATCGCGACGAACATCTCGCAGGCCGAGGTGATGATCCGGCTGGACGCGGACGAGCGGATCATCGCGATCCTCCCGTTCTTCCATATCTACGGGCTGACCGTGTTGATGAACCTGCCGCTGCGGCTCGGCGCGACCGTCGTGGTGCTGCCGAAGTTCGACCTGCAGCAGTTCCTGACCACGCTGGACCAGCAGCGGATCACGCGGGCCTTCGTGGCGCCGCCGATCGTCCTGGCGCTGGCCAAGCACCCGGCGGTCGACGGGGTGGATCTGTCCCACTTGAAGTACGTGATGTCGGCCGCGGCGCCGCTCGACGGTGAGTTGGCCGAGGCGTGCGCGAAGCGGCTCGGGTTGCACGCGGTGCTGCAGGCCTACGGGATGACCGAGTTGTCGCCGGGCACCCACTCGGTGCCGCAGGACGACCCCGAGCCGCCGCCGGGTGCGGTCGGCAAGCTGTTCCCTTCGACCGAGCTGCGCCTGATCGGTGCCGATGGCAACGACGCGGACGAGGGCGAGATCTGGATCCGCGGACCGCAGGTGATGAAGGGCTACCTCGGCCGGCCAGCGGACACCGACGCGACGATCGACAGCGACGGCTGGCTGCATACCGGTGACATCGGACGGATGGACGACCGCGGCTACCTGTATGTGATCGACCGGGTGAAGGAGCTGATCAAGTACCACGGGTACCAGGTGCCGCCCGCGGAGCTGGAGGCCGTGCTGCTCACCGACGACCGAATCGCGGACGCGGCGGTCATCGGTGTCGATGCCGACGGCAACGAGGTCCCGAAGGCGTTCGTGGTGCCGATGCCGGGCGTCGACCTGACCGCGGACGACGTGATCGAATACGTCGCCGCGCGCGTGGCGCCGTACAAGAAGATCCGGCAGGTGGAGTTCATCGAGGCGGTGCCGAAGGCGGCGTCGGGGAAGATCCTGCGGCGCGAGCTGCGGGCTCGTGAGGCGGCTCGTGAGTGAAGCTCTGAAGGAGCCGCAGCAGGATCGGTCGCGGGCCACCCGGCAACGGTTGCTGGAGGCAGCGGTCGAGTCGCTGGCGGAGGTCGGGTACGCCGCGACGACGGTGTCGGTCGTCGCGGCGCGGGCCGGGGTCTCGCGGGGCGCCGCACAGCATCACTTCCCGACCCGGGCCGACCTGTTCGCGGCGGCCGTCGAGTACATGACCGAGGTACGCCTGGCGGAGATCCGCGCGCAGGCCGCCGCGTTGCCCCGCGGAGGCGGGCGGACCGAGGCGATCGTCGGGATGCTCGCCGACGTGTACACCGGTCCGCTGTTCCGTGCCGCTTTGCACCTGTGGGTCGCGGCGTCGACCGAGGAACCGTTGCGGCAGCAGATCGTCCGGCTGGAGGCGCACGTCGGTCGGCAAGCACACCGGGCGCTACTCGACGTTCTCGAGGTGAGCGAGCGGACGCCCGGCGTACGGGAGACCGTGCAGGGCGTGCTGGACATGGCGCGCGGCCTCGGGCTGGCCGATCTGCTGACGGACGACAGCGCCCGGCGGCGAGGCATCGTCCGGCAGTGGAGCCGCATCCTCGATCAGGCTCTGCGCGCCCCCGGCGTATGACCGAACACGCGCCGGAACGTGTCGATGAACGCACTGGTCGACGCCCAGCCGGTCCGGTGCGCCACGCGGGTCACCGACTCACCGCCCGCTGCACGCTGATCGTGCTGGCTTTCGGCAGCAGCCTGATCGGCTATGCCCTCACGGAGCCTGCTGCCTGACGAGCGCCGATGCGGCGTTCCACCTTGGCAGCGAGTTCGTCGGGGGTGCACTCGGCGAGGTGGTCGCGCACGAGGAGGTGGATGAAGGCGAACTCGCTGCGCCCGGTGCGGGCCAGTACATAGCGATCGGCGGCGTACTGCAGGAAGGCACGGCGGCGCCACGGCAGGTAGCCGGTCCAGTGCAGCAACAGGTCGTGCAGCCACCGGGACATCGGTCCGGCGAGGACAGGTGGTCGACGACGCCAGGCCTTGGCTGCTACCACGCCCAGCACGATTCCGACAGCGGCGTCGAGGTGCGGCTCGGTCAGGTCCGCGCCGAGCAGCAGTGCGATTGGAAACGCCACCGCAGCACCACCAACGACGCACAGGTCCATCCGCCACGTGTCGCCGACGTCACTGGCCGGCAGGTGATCGTTCGGCAGCGACTTGACCATCCGGATGCCTTGAGCGACCAGTAGCCCGATCGCGATGCCACAGGCGAACGGGAGCGCGTCTCCGAGGCTCAGCACGACGGCGCTCGCGCCGATCACCACAACAAGCCGTACGCCGAGCAGCAACCGCCGCCGGTTGTCGTGGAACACGAGGAGTTCTACTACGTACGCACCGGCGACCAGTGCAGCCTCGATAGCGAGGGCGATCTTTGCGGTGAGCAACTCGACCAGGCCCAGTGCGGCCCCGGTCACCGCGATGGTCATCGCAGTGCCGGTCACGGCGATCAGCGCGAAGAGCAGTGCCTGGTCCGGGCCGCGGGCGTCGGGTTTGTGCCACGGGTGCGGGCGGATGTGCACCAGGAGGAGCGCCGTACCCGCAACAGCCAGCCCGGCGAGAGCGCCGTACTGCGCCAGCATCATCAGCGTCGCGCCGGCAGCGACGGCGACGAAGAACGCCGGCAGGCACACCGCGTAGGTCAGTGAGTCGACCTCGCGCAGCGACAACCCGTACCAACCGTCCGGCGTCACCCAGCGCGGTATGGCGGTCCGGTCGCCCGCCCGGCTGCGGGTCCACCACGCCAGGCACCACAGTCGCCGTACGGCGGTCTTGACGTCGTACTGCCGCGCTGTCTGACGGTTGCGCGCGAGAACCTCGCAGATGTAGGTGTCGAACAGTTCGCGGCGGAGGTCGGCGACGCCGCGCGCTCTCAGCTCCTGCGGCTCGCGGCCCTGGTACGCGAGGACCATGACGTTCAGCATCAGGGGCGAGTTGACCAGCTCCCACAGCGCGTCGTCCTGCTCGATCGCTGCGCGCGCACCGTCGAGTGCGGGGCCGACCGCGGCGAAGTAGTCGAGCACCTGCCCCTTGGTGAGCGGCCTGATGTGCACGGCGCCGAACAGGCGTAACTTCTGCGGGAGGCGTTCGTAGTCGTTCGTCCGGCACGTCACCGCGAGCTGACCGATCCGGTAGCTGCGGCGGAGTTCCTCCAGGACCTGCGCGAGCTTGCCGCGAGCCGGCTCGGCGATTTCGTCCAGTCCGTCCAGCAGCAGCGCCAGTTCGCCGTTGCTCAGCCAGGTCCGGCCGACCGCCGACGGGATCTTGTAGCGGTCCTCCAGCTCGGACAACAGCCACCTGATGAAGCCTGCCAGCAGCGGGCTGTCCAGCGGGTCGTCGTCCCTGCCGTGCGCCGTCTGCGCCGACCAACCGGCCAGGTCGACCAGAACGGGCAGCGGGCGGTCTTTGTCGTTGCGTGCCTGCTCGGTGAGCGTCCCGGCCAGGTTGAGCAGCAGCGTCGTCTTGCCCGCGCCCGGTGCGCCGAGGATCAGCATCGAGTCCTGCAGCTCGTCGAACACCCTGTCGATGTCCGCCGCGTTCGGAACGTCCTGCGGGGCGCTGTCGAGCGGCTGGACGAACAGGTCGTAGGGGCGGACCACCACACTCGGGTCCTCCTCCAGCGCGAGCGCAACGCGCGCAGCGAGCGAACCGGCCCGCCGTTCGGAGTAGTAGCGGTCGATGTGCGCGAGCGCGTTCCGGCGGTTCCGCGGCTGGTCGGCCACCCGGCGCGAGCTCGGCGGCAGCCGGCGGTTCCGGACCTCGAGCAGTGCGGTCACCACCGCGACCACCCAGAGCACCCCGATCAGCGGCCAGACCCCGCGGACGTACGGCGCGAGGAAGGCGGGCACCGTACCGCCGGTGGCGATGTTGATCGCGATCGGCAGCAGCACCAGGCTGAGCGAAACGGTGATCACGAGCACGACAGCACTCAGCACGGCCCGCATCCTCACCCTGGTGAGCGTAACGGTCCGTGAGCCCACCGTCGCGGCCGCGCGTGCCCACGTCCCGAGGAGCGATCCGCCGGTACGGAATCGATGACAGGTCACTTACATTGGTAGGCGATATGACTACTGAGCAGCTCGGCCGCACCGGGGTGGGACTGCGGTCCGAACGAGGCCCCATCCTGCTCTCGGTGATGTTGAGCGTCGGCCTGGTCGCGATCGACGCCACCATCCTCGCCACCGCCGTACCGTCCGTCGTCGCCGACCTCGGCGGCTTCACCCAGTTCCCGTGGCTGTTCTCGATCTACCTGCTGGCGCAGGCCGTGTCGGTGCCGATCTACGGCAAGCTCGCCGACCAGCGCGGGCGGAAGCCGATGATGCTGCTCGGCGTCGGGCTGTTCGTGCTCGGCTCGGTGCTCTGCGGTCTCGCCTGGAGCATGCCGGCGCTGATCGCGTTCCGGCTGATCCAGGGGCTCGGCGCCGGCGCCATCCAGCCGATCGGGATGACGATCGTCGGCGACATCTACACGGTCGCCGAGCGGGCCAAGGTGCAGGGCTACATCGCCAGCGTGTGGGGGATCTCGTCGTTCGTCGGCCCGACACTCGGCGGGGTGTTCTCGGACTTCGTCTCCTGGCGGTGGATCTTCTTCGTGAACATCCCGCTCGGGATCGCGGCCGCGTGGGTGCTGGTCCGCAAGTTCGAGGAGAAGGTGGCCGAGAAGACCAGCCACCAGATCGACTACGCCGGATCGGTGCTGCTCGCGGTCGGCGGTTCGCTGCTGCTGCTCGGGCTGCTCGAGGGCGGCGTGATGTGGGAGTGGGACTCGCCCGCGAGCATCGTGATCCTGGTCGCGGCCGTCGTCCTGCTGACCACGTTCGCGTTCGTCGAACGCCGGGCCGCGGAGCCGGTGCTGCCGTTGTGGGTGCTGCGTCAGCGGGTACTGAACTCGGCGAACTCGGCCGCGCTGCTGATCGGTCTGCTGATGATCGGGCTGTCGACGTACGTGCCGTTGTTCGCACAGAGCGTCCTCGGTACGTCGGCACTCGTCGCCGGGTTCACACTCGCCGCGATGACCTTGGGCTGGCCGATCGCTGCGTCACTCGCCGGGCGGATCTACCTGCGGGTGGGATTCCGTACGACGATGCTGATGGGCGCCTCGATCGTCGTCGTCGGAGCGGGTCTGCTGCTCACGGTCGGCACGAACAGCGCCGTACTGCACCTCGCCGCCGCGTGTTTCGTCATCGGGATCGGGCTCGGCTTCTCCGCGTCGCCGTCGGTCGTCGCGGCCCAGTCGTCGGTGGACTGGCAGACGCGTGGCGTGGTCACCGGCGCGAACATGTTCGCCCGCTCGATGGGTAGTGCGGTCGGTGTCGCCGTCTTCGGCGCGGTCGCCAACGGCGTGGTGGCTGCTCGCCTGGGCGACGACCACGCCGACCTCGAGAAGGTACCTGCCGGGGTGCTCGCGCCAGCGATCCATGACGTCTACTACGGCGCGGCGGCCGCTGCCGTGCTGCTCGTGCTAGCCGTCGCCTTCATGCCGAACCGTATCGCCGAACGCCCGCTGCGCAGCTAGAGCATGTCTGACAAATGTCGGGTCCAGGCGATGACTGCGTTGAGGACGGCGGCGGCGCGGTAGACGACGGCGAGTTTGTCGTAGCGGGTGG